>DASXRB010000412.1:0-6907 GCA_036506875.1 Kribbellaceae bacterium
GCCGCTGCGCGGCCTGCGGCGCCACCAGCGCCACGAACGCAACCGGCCCGGCGGCCGCCGTCGCCGTTGCCGCCAGCACCGCGGCGACCGCCAGCAGCACGACCCGGGTCCGCGTCACCCTGACGCCCAGCGAGGCCGCCACGTCGTCCCCCAGCACCAGCACCGACAGCGCCCGCCCGTGCCCGGCGGCCACCGGAACGAGTACGACCACAGCCAGCGCCACCGGCAGCGCGTCGGTCCACGAGCGCGCGTTCAGCGATCCGGCCAGCCAGGCCGCCGCCCGGCTGGCGTCGTTCACGTCCCCGATCACCAGCAACCACGACACCAGCGAGTTCGCGGCCGCCGACACCCCGATTCCCACCAGTACCACCCGCCCCGCATCGAACCCGGCGGCGAGCAGGGCGACGAGTGCGGTCGTGACGAGACCGCCGGCCATCGCGGCGACCGGCAGACCTGCCGCGGCGGCCAGACCGGAGATGCCACCGGCACTGCCGGCGAGGACCAGCACGGAGACCGCGGCCGCCGAGGCGCCGGCGCTGACGCCGAGCACGTCCGGGCTCGCCAGCGCGTTGCGCGCCATCGTCTGCAGCAGCGCCCCGGACACCGCGAACGCGATCCCGACCAGCAGCCCGGTCGCGATCCGCGGCAACCGCAACGTGCCGACGACGAGCCGTGCGCCCGGGTCACCCCGCCCGATCAGCGCCTCCAGCACCTCCCGCAAGGACAGGTTCGACGTGCCTACGCTCAACGACACGAGCGCGACGACCGCCGCGAGCACACAGATCACGCCGGTCAGCGCCAGCACCCGGCGCGCCTCTCCACGCGCCTGATCGCGCAGGATCGCCGCCCGATCCGGTGTCGGAGTTCCGGACGGGTTACGCGAGTCGCACATCGCTGGCGATGTGTCACATCGACAGCGATGTGCAATGCCTCCGACCTCCCCCGGGTCCACCTGTTCCTTCACAGCGCGACCGCCCGGCGTCGTACGACAGCGACGAAGACCGGCGCACCGACGAGACCGAGTACGACGCCCGCCTGCACCTCGCCCGCGCCGCCGAGCAGTCGGCCGGCGAGGTCCGCGAGCACGAGCCCGGCGGCGCCGGCGAGTCCGGCGGCCGGCACCAGCCAGACGTACCGCGACCCGGTCAGCCGGCGTGCGACGTGCCCGGCGAGCAGCCCGAGGAACCCGACCGGGCCGCACGCGGCGACCCCGGCCGCCGTCAGCAACCCGATCGCCGCCAGCCCGACCAGGCGGGTCCGCGCGACCGACAGGCCGAGCGAGGCCGCGACGTCGTCGCCGAGCGCGAGCAGGTCCAGCCCGCGGACGTTGAACGCGGCCAGCACCAAGCCCGCCAGCGCGAACGGCAGCACCTGCCGGACCACATCGAGGCCGCGCCCGGACACCGATCCGACGGCCCAGAACCGGTACCCGTCCAGCGTGTCCGCGTCCAGCAGCACGATCGCCGAGGTGACCGCGCCGAGGAAGGCGGCAACCGCGGCGCCCGTCAGCGCGAGCGCGACGGGTCCGCCGGCGCGCCCGGCCAGCCAGTGCACGGCTACCGTCGCGACCAGGGCGCCGGCCAGTGCGCACCAGACCGTCGCCGTCACCGACCTCACGACGCCCGCCTGCAGTCCGAGCACCACCGCCAGCGCCGCCCCCGCGCTGACCCCGAACACGCCCGGCTCGGCCAGCGCGTTGCGGGTGTGCCCCTGCATCAGCGCCCCCGCCACCCCGAGGCAGCACCCGGCGACGAGCGCGACCACCGTCCGCGGCAGCCGCAGGTCGCGGACGATCACGTCCGCGTCCGTCCCGCCCGGTCCGACCAGCGCGTGCGCGACGGCCCCGAACCCGAGCCAGCGCGACCCCAGCACCAGGCTCGCCGCGACCGCGAGCAGGACGACGACCGCCAGCGCGACGAGCACGGCGAGACGTGAGATCCGCAACGACGTTCTCCAGAAGTTAGGTAAGCCTTACCTACATGCCATAGGGTCCTCAACCGTATCGGACGCACCACTCACCAACGGAGGCACCATGCGCAGTTCCCGCCTGACCGCCCTCTTCGCCACCGGCCTGGCCGCCCTGGCGCTCGCCGTCACCGGCTGCGGCAACGAGGCAGCCGGCACGTCCGAGGCCGCCGGCAGCGACCCCGGTTATCCCCGGACGATCGATCACGCGATGGGCAAGACCGAGCTGAACCACCGCCCGCAGCGGGTCGTCGCGCTCGACACCAGCTACGTCGACGCCACCCTGGCCCTGGAGACGAAGGTCGTCGGCTTCACCGACTACCGCACGGTGAAGGGCAGCCTGCCGGACTACCTCGGCGACGCCCGGACGACGTACGGCGCCGAGGCCACCAGCGTCGGCACCCTCGAGGAGCCGAACCTGGAGAAGATCGCCGCCCTCGAGCCCGACCTGATCGTCTCGGCCAGGATCCGGCACGAGAAGCTGTACGACCAGCTGTCCGCGATCGCGCCGACGATCATGTCCGAGACCACCGGTGCGACCTGGAAGGACAACATCCGGCTCGAGGCCAAGGCCCTCGGCAAGGAGGACCTGGCCGAGCGCGAGATCACGTCGTACGAGAAGGCGGCAAGGACCGTCGGCGCGGCGATCAACGCGAAGGCCGGCAACCCGACGATCTCGGTGACCCGGTTCCTGGACGGCCCGACCCGGCTGTACCAGAAGGCCAGCTACTCCGGGATCGTGCTGTCCGACGCCGGGCTGGCGCGGCCGAAGTCGCAGGACGTCGACGACTTCGCGGCCGAGATCTCGCCCGAGCGGATCAAGGACGCCGACGCGGACGCGATCTTCGTGACCGTTTTCGACGACGAGAAGGGCACCGGCACCCGGTCGAAGCGGCAGTTCGAGGCGAACCCGCTGTGGAAGCCGCTCGCGCCGAAGGTGCACGAGGTCAGCGACACCACCTGGATGACCGCGGTCAGCGTGCAGGGCGCGTGGCACATCCTCGCCGATCTCGCCAGTACGTTCGGCGTGGCGGCCCCGGTCAGGACCTGATCCTGAGCGACGCCCGAGAGAGATCGGATCATTTCTCGATTTCTGCCACCAGGCGGCCGTAGTTTCGGCTACGATCCCGGCAATAGAACCGATCACTCGGGATGGGCCTTGATGACGAGCAGCCGTTTCACCGCGTTCGAGACGTACGACGTCCGATTCCCCACGTCGGCCGAGCTGGACGGCTCGGACGCGATGAACGCGGACCCGGACTACTCGGCGGCGTACCTCGTCGTCCGCACCGATGACCCGGACGGCTTGGAGGGGCACGGGTTCGCGTTCACCATCGGGCGCGGCAACGACGTGCAGGCCGGCGCGATCGAGGCGCTGCGCGACCGGGTCGTCGGGCGCGAGGTCGGCGAAGTGCTCGGCGACCTCGGCGGGTTCTGGCACTCGATGGTGCACGACTCGCAGTTGCGCTGGCTGGGCCCCGAGAAGGGCGTCATGCACATGGCGATCGGCGCGGTCGTGAACGCGATGTGGGACCTGGCGGCGAAGCGGGCCGGCGTACCGGTCTGGAAGCTGCTGTCCGATCTCACCCCGGAGCAGGTCGTCGGCCTGGTGGACTTCCGCTACCTGGCCGACGCCCTGACCCCGGACGAGGCGCTGGAGATCCTGCGCCGGGCCGAGCCCGGGAAGGCCGAGCGCGAACGGCGGCTGCGCAGTGCCGGCTATCCGGCGTACACCACCTCCCCCGGTTGGCTCGGCTACTCCGACGAGAAGCTGGTCCGGCTGTGCCGGCAGGCGGTCGCCGACGGGTTCGGGCAGATCAAGCTGAAGGTCGGCGACTCGCTGGACGACGACGTGCGGCGGATGCGGCTCGCGCGGGAGACCGTCGGTCCGGACATCCGGATCGCGATCGACGCCAACCAGCGCTGGGACGTCGAGGAGGCGGTGCCGTGGATCGAGGCGCTGGCGCCGTACGACGTGTGGTGGGTGGAGGAGCCGACCAGCCCGGACGACGTGCTCGCGCACGCGGCGATCGCGAAGGCGATCGCGCCGATCCGGGTGGCCACCGGTGAGCACGTGCAGAACCGGATCGTGTTCAAGCAGCTGCTGCAGGCCGGGGCGCTGTCGTTCCTGCAGATCGACGCCGCCCGGGTCGCCGGCGTGAACGAGAACATCGCGATCCTGCTGCTCGCCGCGAAGTACGGCGTCCCGGTCTGCCCGCACGCCGGCGGGGTCGGGCTGTGCGAGCTGGTGCAGCACCTGTCGATGTTCGACTACGTCGCGGTCAGCGGCTCCCTCGACGAGCGGGTGATCGAGTACGTCGACCACCTGCACGAGCACTTCCTCGAGCCGGTCCGGATGCGCGACGGTCGTTACCTGGCACCGGAGGCGCCGGGCTTCAGTGCCGAGATGGACCGCGACACCCTGGCCCGGTTCCGCTTCCCCGACGGCAAGATCTGGAGCGAGCGGTGAACGACTTCGACGGACTGCGGGCGATCGTCACCGGGGGCGCGTCCGGGATCGGGCTCGCGGCGGCCACCTTGCTGGCGTCGCGTGGCGCGACGGTGGCGACGCTCGACCTCGACGCGCGGGTGCCTGCGCCGCTGCTCGGGTTCTCGGCCGACGTGTCCGACGACGAGTCGGTACGACGCGCTGTCGCGCAGGCCGCCGAGCGGCTGGGCGGGATCGACATCGTGGTGAACAACGCCGGGATCGGCGCGCAGGGCGACGTCACCGCGAACGACGACGCGCAGTGGCACCGGGTGCTGGACGTCAACGTGGTCGGGATCGCCCGCGTGACCCGGGCGGCGCTGCCCCACCTGCGCTCGTCGGCCGCCGCCGCGATCGTCAACACCTGCTCGATCGCCGCCACCGCGGGGCTGCCGAACCGGGCGCTCTACAGCGCCAGCAAGGGCGCCGTACTGTCCCTGACGCTGGCGATGGCGGCCGACCACGTGCGGGAGGGCATCCGGGTGAACTGCGTGAACCCGGGCACCGCGGACACCCCGTGGGTGACCCGGCTGCTCGACGCGGCCGACGACCCGGCCGAGGAACGGGCGCAGCTGGAGGCGCGGCAGCCGATGGGCCGGCTGGTCAGCGCGGACGAGGTCGCGCACGCGATCGCGTACCTGGCGAGCCCGCTGTCCGGGTCGACGACCGGGACCGTGCTCGCGGTGGACGGCGGCATGCACGGGCTGCGGTTGCGGCCGGTGACGTCGTGAAGCTGTTCGGGGCGCACCGCGTCGGGCTCGGCGCGGCGCCGATCGGGAATCTGTTCCGCCCGGTGTCCGACGAGGACGCGCGGGCGACCGTCGACGCGGCGTGGGACGCGGGTTGGCGGTACTTCGACACCGCGCCGCACTACGGCCTCGGGCTGTCCGAGCGCAGGCTCGGCGCGGCGCTGCGGGGGCGGCCGCGGTCGGAGTACGTGCTGTCCACGAAGGCCGGGCGGCTGCTGGTGGACACAGGTGTGGCGGCGGCCGACGACGCCAACGGGTTCGCGGTCACGTCGACGCTGCGACGGCGGTGGGACTTCAGCGCGGACGGGATCAGGCGCAGTCTTTCCGACAGCCTGGAGCGGCTCGGGACGGACCGGGTCGACGTCGTCTACCTGCATGACCCGGACGACCACTACGAGGAGGCGTTGCGGACCGGCTTCCCGGCGCTCGCGGCCTTGCGCGACGAGGGGGTGGTGGGCGCGATCGGCGCGGGCATGAACCAGTCCGCGATGCTCACGTCGTTCGTCCGCGAGACCGACCTCGACGTGGTCATGCTGGCGGGCCGCTACACCGTCCTCGACCACGGCGCCCTCGACGACCTGCTCCCGGCCTGCGTCGAACGCGGCGTCGACGTCGTCGCGGTCGGCGTCTTCAACTCCGGCCTGCTGTCCAGCGACAGACCGTTGCCCGGCGCAACCTTCGACTACGCCCCCGCCGACGCCGCCCGCCTGGCCACGGCCAACCGCATCGCCGACATCTGCGAGTCCCACGGCGTCCCCCTCCCGGCGGTCGCCCTCCAGTTCCCCCTCGCTCACCCAGCGGTAGCCGGCATCGCCGTCGGCTGCCACGAACCCACCCAGGTCCACCGCAACGCCGCCCTGGAAACGTTCCCTATCCCCCCAGCCGTTTGGACCGACCTCCGCACCGCGGGCCTCCTCCACCCGGACGCCCCCACCGGGTAGGCGTTCATTCGTCGCATCTTGTGGTGACTGTGGACAACCGGTCAGGTGCGCGCCGGCGGTCAGGTGACGGCGTTGTCCACAGTCACCACAAGATGCGACGAACGAACGCTCAGAAGTGGAGGCCGGCGTCGTCGAGGTGGAGCCATCGCGTGACGCCCAGACGGTTGAGGAACGCCACGTCGTGGCTGGCGATGATCAGCGCGCCGTTGTACGAGTCGAGGGCACCCGCGAGCTGGTCGACGCTGGCCAGGTCGAGGTTGTTCGTGGGCTCGTCGAGCAGGAGGAGCTGGGGCGGCGGGTCGGCGAGCAGCAGCGCGGCCAGGGTCGCGCGGAAGCGTTCGCCGCCGGACAGGGTGCTGACCGGCTGGTCGGCCGCGGCGCCGCGGAACAGGAACCGGGCCAGCCGGGCCCGGCGGGTGTTGTTGTCCGTGTCCGGTGCCAGCACCGCCAGGTTGTCCACCACCGACAGCTCGTCGTCCAGGACGTCCAGCCGTTGTGGCAGGTACCGCAGCGGCACCGCCACCGAGGCCGTCCCGGAGACCGGTTCCAGCAGGCCCGCGACCGTGTTCAGCAGCGTGCTCTTGCCGGCACCGTTCGGCCCGGCCAGCGCCACCCGCTCGGGTCCGCGCAGCTCCAGCGATCCCACCGGACCCGATCGAAGCACGAGCGTCTCGAGCCGCAGCACCACCCGCCCGGGCGGTACGACGGTGCCCGGCAGGTCGACCCGGATCGCGTCGTCGTCGTGCACCAGCGCCTCGGCGTTG
>DASXRB010000413.1:0-7001 GCA_036506875.1 Kribbellaceae bacterium
GGACACACCGCTACCGCGGACGCGCCGCCGCATCCACCGTCTGCTCCAGCAGCAGCGCGATCGTCATCGGCCCGACCCCGCCCGGCACTGGCGTGATCAGCAACGGGCGTCGGTCTCGATCGCCCAGGCGCGCGGCTTCACACCGGCCGCAGCCGGCGGGCCGCTCCCCGGTGGTGATCCACCTCAGCGCCAGTCACGGCCCGCGCCGAGTGTATCCATCTCACAGCTCGCCCACGGGCCGCCGTCTTCATGAGCAGGATGACGTTCCCTCGGCAACAGGAGCCGTCATTTGACTCATGAGGGCGCCGACTCCACTCATCGGGCCCTTCGGTCCCGGCGTGTCGCCGTTCATCGGGCCCTTCCGACCAACCCACCCGGTCGGGACCAGCCCGGAAGATGCGGATGGCCACGACCCGGCCCTCGGGGGTCAGCGGCGCACGCTGACCGGCAGCCACCCGTCGTACGCGGGCCGCTCCGACACCAGCTCCCAGGGGTGCGGCCCGTCTGCCCGCTTCACAGCGGCCGGTCGTCCGGCTCCTCCGGCGGCGCCACCGGCACGTCGTCCTCGGGCGGCGCGACCGGTGCCTCGTCCGCGGGCGGCGCGGCGGGCGGCTCCTCGGCCGGCGCGGCGCCGGTCTGCGGCTCTGCCGCCGGTACCTCCGAGGCGGACGTCGATCCGTCGCCGGAGGGCGGGGCGCTGGTCTCGGCCAGGATCCGCCCCAGAGTCTCCGCGGTGATGCGCTTGAACTTGCGCTGCTGCAGCCGGGTCCGGTCCAGCACCGCGACCTCGATCTGGTCCGGCTCCAGCCGGCGCGGCTCGGCACCGCTGTCGTGGCCCAGCGCGTCGACCGCGAGCCGCAGCGCGCCGGACAGCGAGATGCCGTCGCGGTAGTGCTCGCCGATGTAGTCCCCGACCTGGTCGGCCGAGCCGCCCATCGCGGCGTACCCGCGCTCGTCGGCGATCGAGCCGTCGAACGTCAGCCGGTAGATCTGGTCGTCCTCCGCCGAGACGCCGACCTCGGCGACGATGATCTCCACCTCGACCGGCAGTTCGGCCGGGGACGAGAAGATCGAGCCGAGCGTCTGCGCGTACGCGTTGGCCAGCGCCCGCCCGGTGACGTCGCGCCGGTCGTAGGCGTAGCCCCGGGTGTCGGCCAGCCGCACCCCGGCGATCCGCAGGTTCTCGAACTGGTTGTACCGGCCCACCGCGGCGAACCCGATCCGGTCGTAGATCTCGGCGATCTTGTGCAGTGCCGGCGACCGGTTCTCCGCCACGAACAGGATGCCGTCGGCGTACTGCATCGCCACTGCGCTGCGGCCCTTGGCGATGCCTTTGCGCGCGTAGTCCGCGCGGTCGCGCATCTGCTGCTCGGGCGACACGTAGAACGGCATGCTCATCGGTGGCAGGTCTCCTATCTCAGCGCGGCCGCGGGGCCGTCGGGTCGTTCCATCCGGGCCGCGACGATGCCGTCGACCATCTCGGCCACCTCGGCCTCGTCCATCCGCTGGTAGCCGTCAGCGGTGACGATCGCGACGACCGGGAAGATCCGCCGGGCCATGTCCGGCCCACCGGTCGCGGAGTCGTCGTCGGCCGCGTCGTACAGCGCCTGGACCGCGGCGGTCGCGCAGTCGGCGGCGGTCAGGTCGTCGCGGTACAGCTTCTTCAGCGCCCCCCGGGCGAACAGCGAGCCGGAGCCGACGCTGTGGAAGGCCTGCTCCTCGTACCGCCCACCGGTGACGTCGTAGGAGAAGATCCGGCCGCCCTCCAGGTCGTGGTCGTAGCCGGCGAACAGCGGCACCACCGCGAGCCCCTGCATCGCCATCGCCAGGTTGCCCCGGATCAGCGCGCTGAGCCGGTTCGACTTGCCGTCCAGGCTGAGCGTGGCGCCCTCGAACTTCTCGTAGTGCTCGAGCTCGGTCTGGAACAGCCGCACCATCTCCACCCCGAGGCCCGCGCTGCCGGCGAAGGCGACGCACGAGTACTCGTCGGCGGGGAACACCTTCTCGATGTCGCGCTGGGCGATGATGTTGCCCATCGTCGCTCGCCGATCCCCGACCATCACGACGCCGCCCTCGAAGGTCGCCGCCACGATCGTCGTACCGTGCGGGACCTGGTTGCTCAGGTCCGCGCCGGCCGGCACCGCACGGCGCCCCGGCAGCAGGTCCGGCGCGTAGGAGGACAGGAAGTCCGCGAACGACGAGTTGCCGGGTGTCAGGAAGGCGTCCGGCAGCCGTCCGCCGATATCAGTGTTCGTCACAGGTCACTGCCCACCCTTTTGGACGAACCCGCGGACGAACTCCTCCGCGTTCTCCTCGAGCACCTCGTCGATCTCGTCCAGGATCGAGTCCACGTCGTCGTCGAGCCGTTCCTTGCGCTCCTGGACGTCCTCGGACGCCTCGACCTCCGGGAGCTCCTCGTCCGTGCTGGAACGCTTCGGCTGCTTGTGCTGCTGGCCGCCGTCCTTAGCCATCGCCAACCTCCTCCGGCAGATCCCGGCAGCCGCCCAAATCGACTGCCTTTCGATCTATACGGCGACCCTACCCGGCGGCGCCCCCGGTGATGGTACGAACCAGGTCACTTGCGGTGTCACATTCGTCCAACAGCTGCCCGACGTGGCTCTTGGTGCCCCGCAGCGGGTCCAGGGTCGGGATCCGCTGCAGCGACTCGCGGCCGGGCAGGTCGAAGATCACCGAGTCCCACGACGCGGCCGCGACCTGGGCGGCGTACTGCTGCATGCAGCGGCCGCGGAAGTAGGCCCGGGTGTCGGTCGGCGGGTGCTTCACCGCGGCGGCGATCTCCGCGTCGGTGACCAGCCGCTGCATCCGGCCGCTGTTCACCAGCCGCTGGTACAGGCCCTTGTCCGGCCGCAGGTCGGCGTACTGCAGGTCCACCAGGTGCAGCTTCGGCGCCTCCCAGCCGAGGCGATCGCGGCTGCGGTACGACTCCAGGATCTTCAGCTTCGCCACCCAGTCGAGCTGGTCGGCGAGCTTCATCGGGTCCACCGCGAGCTGGTCCAGCACCGCCTCCCAGCGGGCCAGCACGTCCTTGGTCTGGCGGTCCGCGTCGTCGCCGTACCTGTCCTCGACGTACTTGCGGGCCTGCTCCAGGTACTCGGTCTGCAGCTGGACGGCGGTCAGCTTGCGGCCGTCCTTGAGCGTGATCAGGTACGTGCACGACGGGTCGTGGCTGACCTCGTGCAGGGCGCTGACGGCCCGGTCGACGGTCAGGTCGGCGGTCAGCCAGCCGTCCTCGATCATCGCCAGCACCAGCGAGGTGGTGCCCACCTTCAGGTACGTCGAGATCTCGGACAGGTTCGCGTCGCCGATGATGACGTGCAGCCGCCGGTACCGGTCCGGGTTGGCGTGCGGCTCGTCGCGGGTGTTGATGATCGGCCGCTTCAGGGTCGTCTCCAGGCCGACCTCGACCTCGAAGTAGTCGGCCCGCTGGCTGAGCTGGAACCCGTGCGTGCTGCCGTCCTGGCCGAGCCCGACGCGGCCGGCGCCGGTGACGACCTGGCGGCTGACGAAGAACGGCGTCAGGTGCCGCACGATCGACGCGAACGGCGTCGACCGGCGCATCAGGTAGTTCTCGTGGCTCCCGTACGACGCGCCCTTGTTGTCGGTGTTGTTCTTGTACAGGTTGATCGGTGCCGAGCCGGGGATCTGCCGGGCCTGCCTCGCGCCCTCGATGATGACGATCTCGCCGGCCTTGTCCCAGATCACCACGTCCCGCGGGTTGGTGCACTCCGGCGTGGAGTACTCCGGGTGCGCGTGGTCGACGTACAGCCGGGCGCCGTTGGTGAGGATGACGTTGGCCAGCCCGGTCTCCTCGTCGGTGAGCTGGCTCGGGTCGGCGACGTCGCGGCTCAGGTCGAACCCCCGCGCGTCACGCAGCGGGTGCTCCTCGTCGAAGTCCCAGCGGGTCTTGCGCGCCAGTGGCTGGGTCTGGGCGTACCCGTTCACCACCTGGCTCGAGGTCAGCATCGGGTTCGCCCCGGGCTGGCCGGGCACCGAGATGCCGAACTCGGTCTCGGTCCCCATGATCCGCCGCACACTCATGAACCGAGCCTACGCGCTGACAACGCCACCCCGGGCGCGTTCGTGACACGATCAGTGTCAAGCGCGTCACCCCGGCGCGGCCTCTCCGGCGGCGTTTCAGCGGGGGTTCGCGACCGGCAGCAGCCCGCTGATCTCGGTGTACGACGGGGCGCCGGGCGCCGGGTCGGACGTCCCGGACCGGATCGCGGCGGCCGTCGCGGCGACGCTGTGCAGCGACGCCCGCAGCAGCAGCGACCCGAGGCTGATCCGCGCCACCCCGAGCTCGGCCAGCCGTGGCACGGTGTGCCGCCCGGGCAGGAACAACACGTTCAGCGGTACGACGCAGCCACGCGCCAGCGCCGCGACCGAGTCGTCCGTCGCCACGGCCGGTACGAACACACCGTCCGCGCCCGCCGCCGCATAGGCCGCCGCGCGCTCCAGGGCTGCGTCGATCCGGCCGGCCTCCGTGCCGTCGTCGCCTCGCAGCCACCAGACGTCGGTCCGCGCGTTCACGAACAGGTCCGGAACCCGTTCCTTCACCGCCGCGACCACCTCGGCATGCAGCGCGGCGGGCCGCAACGACCCGTCGGCGCGCCCGTCCTCCAGGTTCACGCCCACGGCCCCGGTGGCCGCCACCTCCGCGACCAACCCGGCGACCGTGGCCGGGTCCTCGTCGTACCCGCCCTCGAGGTCGACGCTCACCATCACCGGCAGCCCGGTCAGCGTCCGCGCCACCGCGAGCGTCTCCGCCCGGGTCGTTCCGGCCGCGTCCGGCTTTCCCGCGGCGGCCGCGACACCGAGGCTCGTCGTGCCGACCGCGGGGAAACCGGAGTGCGCCAGCACGGCGGCCGTCGCGTAGTCCCACGCGTTCGGCAGCAGCAGCGGCTCCCCCGGCCGGTGCAAGGCCGCGAACCCCGCCGCCGTCCGCGTCGTGCCGGTGCCGGTCGTCCCGGTCGTCTCCACCGTCACCGCCGGCCCCCGCGCTCACGCAGCATCAGCCGCGCGGGGATGCGCAGGACCTCGCCGCCGGTGTACGGCACCTCGCCCGCGGTGTGTTCGCATCGCACCAGCAGGACGCCGACCGCGCCCTCGGCGATCGCGACCGCGTGCGACTCGCCGGGACAGGCGTGCGCGCCACGGCCGAAAGGCGCCGGCCCGCCGCCGGGCCCGGCCGTGGTCAGGTCGACCGGATGCACCCGCCCGGCCGGGTCGACCCTCCGAGTTCCGCGCACAGGCGGGTCGTCGCGCAGCACCGCGCGCACCAGCTCGCCGGCATCGGCACCCGGCCCGCTCTCCCGCGCCGCCACGATCGCATTGCCGATCAGCCCGGCCGTCGCGTCGTACGCCTGTACCAGCACGCCGATCCGAGCCGCCACGGTCACGTCAGCGGCAGGCCGGAACAGCCCGGCGAGGCGTCGTACCGCATCATCGGCAGCGGCGGGCACGTCGGTCCCGGGCTGGTAGCACGGCGCGACCGCGCGCACCGCGGCGACCGCCTGCTCCGGCGGGTCGATGCCCAGGGCAACGGCCAGCACGCCGGCCGGCACCGTCCGGGCCACCAGCTCCATCGCGTCGAACGCCGACCGGGCGGCGTCGTCGACGACCCGCGCTGTCCACACCGCGGCATCCGCACGCAGCCGGTCGAGGTCCAGCCCGTCCAGCACGGCCGCGGCCGCCGCCCGCCGCTCGGTGTGCGCGAGACCCTCGCGGAACCGCGCCACCTCCCGGCGCAGCCACCGCACCGTCTCGTACGGCGCGCCCTCCGGTTCCGGCACGACGGCGTACCTGGGCTCGGTCAGCATCATGGGCCGCAGCCTAGGAGCGGGACGCTTCGGCGCGTGCCGAACCGTCGCCGGGCCGATGCGCTTGCGAGAATCGGCGGATGGACGAGCTCGTCGCACTGGTCGACGCCGAGGGCCGGGTCTGCGGGTCGGCGCCGCGGTCCGTCGTGCGCCGGGACAACCTGCGGCACAGCGCCACGGGGGTGCTGGTGCGCAACCGTGCCGGCGACATCTACGTGCACCGGCGGACGACGACCAAGGACGTCTTCCCCGGCTGCTACGACTTCATGGCGGGCGGGGTGATCGGCTTCGGCGAGGACCCGTACGACGCGGTGGTACGCGAGCTCGCCGAGGAGCTCGGCATCACCGGGGTGGAGCTGACCGCGCTGCCCGAGGGCGACTACGCCGACGAGCACACGTCGTACCACGCCTATCTCTACAGCTGCGTGTGGGACGGCCCGGTGCGGCACCAGCCCGAGGAGGTCGACTGGGGCGCGTGGATGTCACCGGCCGAGCTGCTCGACCGGCTCGCCGACCCCGCCTGGCCGTTCGTCCCCGACACCAGCGCGATGCTCACCGACCTGGTCCGCCGGCTGGCCGCCGGGCAGGCCGGCTGACCGCGCGTCAGCGGCACGTGGCGGGACGATCGTCTCGGGCAGGAAGCAGACCGCGCCGTCGGCGAATCCTGCCGGCCGCACCCCGAGCGCCTGGTTCAGGCGGGCGCGCTGGTTCTCCCAGGCCACCTCGGCGGCGAGCTCGGTGAGCTGAGCCTTCGACAGGTGCCGCAGCAGCTCGTCACGCAGCTCGGCCGGCACGATCGCGGGGGTCGCCGACATGGCCTCGGCGAACGCGATCACGAGCCGCTCCAGCTCCGAGTACGCGTCGCTGTCGCGATACGTCCGCAGGTCCGTGAACTTGCGCTCGTCCATGCCATCCAGGCCGGCGAGCGCCGAGCCGATGTCGATGCAGAACTCGCAGTTCGCCATCGCCGCCGCCTTGGCGGTCGCCAGCATCTTCAGCTCGGAATCCAGCCGCGCGGTCAGCAGCAGCGCGGACTCGTACGCCGCCTGCGCGACCAGGATCTGCGGGCGGCGGCCCAGCCAGCCGAGCAGGTCCGACCTGTTGCGACGGGCCTTGCCGAGCACCCGGAGGTGCACCCAGATGCGCTTGAGCATCGCCATG
>DASXRB010000414.1:0-7323 GCA_036506875.1 Kribbellaceae bacterium
TGTACGTCGACAACGATCCGATCGTGCTCGTGCACGCCCGGGCGCTGATGGTCAGCGACGAGCGCGGCCGCACCGAGTACATCCACGCCGACCTCAACGAGCCGGAGAAGATCCTGGCCGACGAGGCGCTGCTGAACACGCTGGACCTGAGCCGCCCGGTCGGCCTGATGCTGATCGCCGTCCTCATGCTGCTGGCCGACCTGGACGACCCGTGGGGCAAGGCGAGGACACTGATGGACGCGCTGCCGTCCGGCAGCTACGTCGCGATCACGCACCCGGGGCAGGACTTCGACCCCGAGGCGATGGCGAACATCGTGGCCGCCGCGCAGCAGGGCCAGATGACGGTGGTGCCGCGGGTCCGCGACGAGGTGGCGAAGTTCTTCGCCGACTGGGAGCTGGTCGACCCCGGCGTCACGCCGGTGATGGCGTGGCAACCCGAGGGCGGCGAGATGCCGGAGGACCCGAACGCCGCTTACTACTGGGCGGGCGTGGCCCGCAAGCCCTGATCGGCGGGGAGCGTCGTACGACGGTCGGCCCGGGGCCTCGACGCCGGGCCGGCCGGAGAAGCCGGAAGTGGAGCCGGGCCGCCCGGGACCACGGCGGCTGCTGACGCGCGACGCGCGGCGGCCGCCGGGGGACCGTCGGCCCGGCTCGAGGGACGCGCCGGCGGGTGAGGCCGCCGGCGCTCGGCTCGCCTCGGCACAGCCTCGCCACTGCCGGCGGAGTCTGTGCCGAAGTTCATGGTGGCGGCGTGCACCGCCCGCAGGTGCGCCGCCTGCTCGGGCGGCAGCGCGCCGACCGGGTTGATCCGCGTGACGCTGCGGCCGTTCGCCTTCGCCCGGTACATCGCCGCGTCGGCGTTGCGCAGCACGTCGGCCAGGGCCGTCGTCGTACTCACCGTCGTGTGGCCGACCGACGCGGTCACCCGCACCTGGTGGCCGGCGACCAGGATCGGCGCCGCGACGGCGGCCGCCATCTGCTCCAGGATCGGGTACGACGACCCGGCGGGCGGCTCGTAGCGCAGCAGGGCGGCGAACTCGTCGCCGCCCAGCCGTCCGACCAGTCCGTCCCGAGCGAACCCGGACAATCGGCGGCCGAGAACGGCCAGCACCTCGTCACCGGCCGCGTGGCCGAGCGTGTCGTTGACCTGCTTGAACCCGTCCAGGTCGAGCAGGACGCCCAGTGCGGGCAGTTCGTGCGGGTCGCGCAGCAGCTGCTCGCCGCGCAGGTAGAAGGCGCGCCGGTTGGCGAGACCGGTCAGCGGGTCGTGGTTGGCGGCGTAGGCCTGGGCCTGCGCCTCGGCGGCCAGCTCGTCGGCCAGCGCCTCGGCTGCGAACGCGCGACGCCGGTACCACCAGCAGATCGCGAGCAACGCGAGCATGACGGCGTACATCGCCATGCGGACGAGGTCCACGAGCTGCCTCCCGGTGTCGCTGCCCGACTGTGCCGGGGCGCCCTCGGCGACCCTCCTCACGGCACGTAGCCGAACCATCACGACCGCACAGGGCAATCATTACCGGCGTACAATGCGAATGCAAGCGCAGAATGCACGTGCAGATGCTCGCGGCGTTTGGAGGTGCGGGGAAATGACGGCTGCGGACAAGGGTGTCCTCGGCGTGGTGCGACCGGATCTGGCCTGGCGGAAGAGCCGGCGCAGCAATCCGAACGGCAACTGCGTGGAGCTCGCGAAGCTCCCGGACGGCGGTGTCGCGCTGCGCAACTCGCGCGACCCGAACGGGCCGGCGCTGGTCTACACGCATGACGAGATGGCCGCGTTCCTCGCCGGCGCCCGTGATGGCGAGTTCGACGACCTGCTCTCGTAGTGCGGTGCGCCCGGGCGGCACGCACCTACACTTGAGGGCTGGACAGGGGAGGCGCCGATGACCACGTCGGACCACGAGAGCACCCCGACCGCGCTGCGCATCCTGCTCGGCACGCATCTGCGCCGGATGCGCGAGGCCGCCGGGATCAGCCGTGAGGACGCCGGCTGGGAGATCCGTTCCTCGGAGTCGAAGATCAGCCGGATCGAGCTCGGCCGGGTCGGCTTCAAGGAGCGCGACGTCTCCGACCTGCTCACCCTCTACGGCCTGGACGACGAGGAGGAGCGTGCCCGGCTGCTCGCGTTGGCGAAGGACGCGAACAGCCCCGGCTGGTGGCACCGGTACGGCGACGTGCTGCCGAGCTGGTTCCAGTCCTACCTCGGACTGGAGGCGGCCGCGGAGCTGATCCGCTGCTACGAGGTGCAGTTCGTGCCCGGCCTGCTGCAGACCGGCGACTACGCCCGGGCCGTGGTGCGGCTCGGGCAGAGCGCGCTGACCCAGGACGAGGTCGAGCGCCGGGTGGCGCTGCGGATCGGCCGGCAGCGGATCCTGCACCGGCCGCACCCGGTGCGGCTGTGGGCGGTGCTCGACGAGGCCGTGCTGCGCCGCCCGATCGGCGGCGTGAAGGTGATGCGCGGCCAGCTCGAGCACCTGATCGAGATGAGCCGGCGCCGCAACGTCACGCTGCAGATCATCCCGTTCAGCAAGGGTGGTCACGCCGCCTCCGGTGGCGCCTACACGATCCTGCGGTTCCCCGAGCGCGACCTGTCCGACGTCGTGTACGTCGAGCACCTGACCAGTGCGCTGTACCTGGACAAGCGCGACGACCTGGACGCGTACGCCACCGCGATGGACGCGCTCTGCGTCCAGGCCGAGCCACCGAACCGCACGCCGGCGATCCTGACCGACGTCCTGCGCACCTTCGAACGCCGCCGCTCGCACTGACCCGCGACGCCGAACGACGCCGACGCTAGGAGCTGGAGCGGAATCTAGGTCAAGTGCACGACGTTCAGCCGTGTTCGACGAAGGCGTCGGCGATCTCGTCGCGCCCGATCGCGTTCGCGAGCAACAGCCGGAGCAGGACCCGGGCCTTGTACGGGTCGAGCAGGCCCGAGCAGATCAGGCCGCGGGCGAGCAGGTCGCGCTCGGAGCCGGCCGCGCCGTACGTGTCGCGCAGCACCGACCCGGCGCCGGTGCGCGAGCTCAGCACGACCGGGATCCGCCCGGCGAGCCCGCCGAGCACGGGTGCCATCGACGCCGGGACGTGGCCGACGCCGAAGGCCGCGACGACCAGGCCCTGGTGGGTGTCGGCGAGGCCGCTGAGCTGGGCGCCGTCGTCGTCGAGCGTCACCGTGTGCAGGGCGACCCGGGTCCCGTCGAGGGTGGCCGGCGCGGCGAGCGGGGTGCGGCGCGGCGGTGTGGTGAGGACGCGTACGACGCCCTCGACGACGTGCCCGACCGGGCCGGTGTTCGGCGACGCGAAGGTCGCCGTACTCGTGCTGTGGGTCTTGCGCACCCAGCGCGCGGCGTGGAGCTCGTCGTTGAAGGCGACCAGCACGCCGAGGTCGCGGGCGGCCGGCGAGGCGGCGGTCCGGGCGGCGGCGAGCAGGTTCGCGGGGCCGTCCGGGCCGGCCAGGGTCGGGTTGCGCATCGCGCCGGTGAAGACCAGTGGCGCCGCGTGCGGCCAGACCAGGTCGGCCAGGTACGCGGTCTCCTCCAGCGAGTCCGTCCCCTGCGTCACGACCACCCCGGTCGCGCCCTCGTCGACCGCGCGTGACGCGGCGGCGACCACGTCGAGCACGTCCGCGAAGCTCAGGCTCGCACTCGGCACCGCCTGCACGTCGCGTACGTCGAGAGCCTCGCCCAGCTCGTCCAGCCCCGGCACCGCCGCCGTCAGCTCGGCACCGCCCAACCGGGCGACCACCCCGCCTCCGTCGTGCCCTGACATCGCGATCGTGCCGCCGAGCGTGAAGAGCGTGACCGTCACCCGGAGGACTCTACGCACCCGCGACCGGTCAGCGTGGTGAACCGATCGGCCTGACCGGCCCGTTCGAAGAAGTTCGCGACCACCGCGTCGAGCCGGCCGAAACGCCCGACCCGTGTCCCGGACCGCTGCGTCGACCGCCGATGCCGCTGGAACCGCCGGTGATCAGGCTGACAGGCCCGTCGTTCATGATCAGCACGCTAGGAGCTGGAGCCCGCTCTAGGTCAACCTTGCCGCCCGAGATCGGAAACAGCGTGGCCGGTCGAACTTGCCCGTAACCTGGCGAGACCTTGGCCGGACCTTGGCAGCGCGGCGCGAGTCCGGTCCCCCGTCTTCTGCCCGGGGCACCGGAGCGCTGCGCCGGTGGTCGGGGCAGAATGCTCTTCCGTGTCGAAGGAAGGACGAGGTGTGGGGCTGACGTCGATCGAGCAGCGGATCGCGGAGGAGCTGGGGGCCGCCGAGGGGCAGGTGCTCGCGGCGGTGCGGCTGCTGGACGAGGGATCCACGGTGCCGTTCATCGCCCGGTACCGCAAGGAGGTCACCGGCGGGCTGGACGACGCGCAGCTGCGGCTGCTGGAGGTGCGGCTGCGCTACCTGCGCGAGCTCGAGGAGCGCCGGGTCGCGGTGCTGGACTCGATCCGCGAGCAGGGCAAGCTGACACCCGAGCTCGAGGCGCAGATCCTCGCCGCCGACACCAAGGCACGGCTGGAGGACATCTACCTGCCGTACAAGCCGAAGCGGCGTACGAAGGCGCAGATCGCGCGCGAGGCCGGGCTGGAGCCGCTGGCCGACGGTCTGCTGGCCAACCCGGACACCGACCCGCAGGCGGCGGCCGCGGTGTTCGCCGACCCCGCGAAGGGTGTCGAGGACGCGGCGGCGGCGCTGGAGGGCGCGCGGGCGATCCTGGTCGAGCGGTTCGCCGAGGACGCGGACCTGATCGGCGAGCTGCGCGAGAGGCTGTGGGCGCAGGGCCGGCTGGCGTCGAAGGTGCGCGAGGGCAAGGAGACCGAGGGCGCGAAGTTCTCGGACTACTTCGACTTCTCCGAGCCGTTCACGACGATGCCGTCGCACCGGATCCTGGCGTTGTTCCGCGGCGAGGCGGAGGACGTGCTGACGCTGTCGATCGAGCCGTCGGAGCCGGCGGCCGACGACGCGCCGCCCGGGCCGACCGAGTACGAGGCGCGGATCGCGAGCCGGTTCGGCGTCTCGAACCAGGGCCGCGCGGCCGACAAGTGGCTGACCGACACGGTCCGGTGGGCCTGGCGGACGAAGATCCTGGTGCACCTCGGCATCGACGCCCGGACCCGGCTGCGCACCGAGGCCGCCGACGAGGCGGTCCGGGTGTTCGCCGCCAACCTGCGCGACCTGCTGCTGGCCGCCCCGGCGGGCACCCGCGCCACGATGGGCCTGGACCCCGGCTACCGCACCGGGGTGAAGGTCGCGGTGGTCGACGCGACCGGCAAGGTGGTCGCGACCGGGGTGATCAACCCGCACCAGCCGCACAACCAGTGGGACCGCTCGATCCACACGCTGGCCGCGCTGGCGGCCGCGCACCAGGTCGAGCTGATTGCCATCGGCAACGGTACTGCGTCGCGCGAGACCGACAAGCTCGCCGCGGAGCTGATCGCGAAGCACCCCGAGCTGAACCTCACCAAGATCGTGGTGTCCGAGGCCGGGGCGTCGGTGTACTCCGCGTCGGCGTACGCGTCCGATGAGCTGCCGGAGCTGGACGTCTCGCTGCGCGGCGCGGTCTCGATCGCGCGTCGGCTGCAGGACCCGCTGGCCGAGCTGGTCAAGATCGACCCGAAGTCGATCGGCGTCGGCCAGTACCAGCACGACCTGCCCGAGGCGTCGCTGTCGCGGTCGCTGGACGCGGTCGTCGAGGACTGCGTGAACGCGGTCGGCGTCGACGTCAACACCGCCTCCGCACCGCTGCTGACCAGGGTCTCCGGGATCACCGCGGGCCTGGCGGACAGCATCGTCGGGCATCGCGACCAGCACGGCCCGTTCCGCAGCCGGACCGCCCTGAAGGAGGTGCCGCGGCTCGGCCCGAAGGCGTTCGAGCAGTGCGCCGGCTTCCTGCGCATCCCGGGCGGCGACGACCCGCTGGACTCGTCCAGCGTGCACCCCGAGGCCTACCCCGTCGTACGACGGATCCTGTCGAAGACCGGCGGTGACCTGAAGACGCTGATCGGGAACACCCGGACGCTGAAGTCGCTGAAGCCGGCCGACTTCGTGGACGACACGTTCGGGCTGCCGACCGTGACCGACATCCTCACCGAGCTGGAGAAGCCGGGGCGCGACCCGCGGCCGGCGTTCAAGACCGCGACGTTCGCCGAGGGTGTGGAGAAGATCGGCGACCTCAAGCCGGGGATGCGGCTGGAGGGCGTGGTCACCAATGTCGCGGCGTTCGGCGCGTTCATCGACATCGGCGTGCACCAGGACGGCCTGGCGCACGTGTCCGCGCTGTCGAAGAACTTCGTCAAGGACCCGCGCGAGGTCGTCAAGCCCGGCGACATCGTGAAGGTGAAGGTCCTCGAGGTCGACGTACCGCGCAACCGGATCTCGCTAACCCTCCGGCTCGACGACGAGCTGCCGTCCGAGAAGGGCGCTCAGGCCCGGCCGGGCGGCGCGCGCGGACCCGGCCGTCCCGGCGGCGGGAAGCGCTCCGAGAGCGGGCAGCAGCGGCGGCCGGACCGCGACCGCGACCGGCGCGCATCGGCCGCGGACAGTGCGATGGCCGACGCGCTGCGCAGGGCCGGCCTCGCCTGAGGCCGGCCGCGGGGTCACCTGCCGGCGATCTCCCGGAGCTTGTGCTTGGCGGACCGCTCGACGAACAGCGGTACGAAGTCGCGGATCGGGCTGGCCTCGAACTCGGGCCGGCTGTTTTCGACGGCCGCCTCGACCTGGTCGGACGACAGCGTCGGGAACGACTTGGACAGCCGCTCGACGACCTCGGAGATGGCGCGGTTCTCCTCGCTCCTTTCCATGCCGCCCACGGTGCCGACGAGCGCGGCCGGAACGCAACGGACACGCGTGTCCCGTCCGGATAGCGATCAGTCCGGTTCGCCCCACCAGTGCTCGATCGGGAGCGGCTCGTCGGGGACCTCGGCGTCGGGCACGAGCTTGTTGGTGATCTTCAGGCCGGGGTAGCGGCGGCGCATCTCCCAGGCATAGCGGATCGCGGCCTCGGACTCGTCGACGTACTCGCCGAGCCGTCGCCTCCCGGACCAGACCTCCACCCGCCGGACCGCCATTGCCTCACCCCGTCGTCGCCCGGCGACACCGTGTCACCTGCCCGTGAGACGCCTGTACGACACGAGCATGACGCGACTAATGCGCTTCATCCAATGGTTAGCGGTCTCACAGTTCGCCGAGACGTCTTTGCAGGAAGCGTTGCTCGGCGTCGTCCGTGGTGAGCTCGGCGGCGCGGGTGTACGCCGCGCGGGCCTCGGCGGTGCGGCCGAGGCGGCGCAGCAGCTCGGCGCGCGTCGAGTGCTTGTAGCGGTAGTCGTCCAG
>DASXRB010000415.1:0-2017 GCA_036506875.1 Kribbellaceae bacterium
ATTCGGGATGGTCCGGCAGGAACTGGCCATAGCCGACGATGCCCAGAGCGAACGCAGCCACGGCGACCACCGTGAAGACCAATCGCGTCGACCACGTCAACCGGTCCGGTTCGGCCTGCGACTCGCTCGACATGGTCGCCTCCCTGCCAGCCCGCGAATCGGCAGGCTCATCCTGTCGCACCAGGGGGTGTCAGCGCCCTCTCATTCACGGACGGAGTCACCCAACTCCGTCCTTCACGCACTCCGCGAGCCGACGGGTCAGGTAGGCCCGCTCGGCCCGGTTGTCGGTGCGTTCGATGGCGAGCCGGTACGCCGCGGCGGCCTCGGCCGGGCGGTCCAGCCGGCGCAGTAGGTCGGCCCGCACGGCGGGCAGCAGCGGATGGTCGGCGACCTCGCCCGTCGCGGCCAGGTGGTCGAGCAGATCGAACCCGGCCCGCGGGCCGGACGCCATGGCGACGGCGACCGCGCGGTTGAGCCGGACGGTCGAGGATGGGACGAGCGCCAGCAGCTCGTCGTAGAGCGCGACGATCCGGGCCCAGTCGGTGTCCTCGGCGCGCGCCGCGGTCGCGTGGCACGCGGCGATCAGGCCCTGCAGCTGGTACGGCCCGGTCCGCTCCTGTCCGAGGGCCCGCCGCAGCTCGGTCACCCCGGCGTCGATCATCGCGGTGTCCCAGCGGGACCGGTCCTGCTCCTCCAGCGGCACGAGCGCGCCCGCGGCGTCGACGCGCGCGGCGGAGCGGGCGTCGAGCAGCAGCAGCAGCGCGTGCAGGCCGGCGGCCTCCGCGTCGTCGGGCATCCGGTCGGCCACGAGCGCGGCGAGCCGCACCGCCTGCTCGCACAGCTCGCGGCGGATCAGATCCGGGCCGGCGCTCGCGGCGTACCCCTCGTTGAACAGCAGGTAGATCACGCCGAGCACTGCGGTGGTCCGCTCGGGCAGCAGGTGGGCCGGCGGCACCCGGTACGGAATGCCCGCCGCGGTGATCTTCTGCTTCGTGCGTACGAGCCGCTTGGCCATGGTCTGCTCGCCGACCAGGAAGGCGCGGGCGATCTCGGCGGGCGCCAGCCCGCACAGCGTGCGCAGCGCGAGCGTGACCTGGGCCTCGAAGGCCAGCGCCGGATGGCAGCAGGTGAACAGCAAGCGGAGGCGGTCGTCGGCGACGCCGCTGGCCAGCGCGTCGAGGTCCACCTCGGGCTCGGGCGCGGTGATCGCGGCCAGCTCCCGCAGCTTGGCGACGCCGACCCGGTCGCGGCGGATCCGGTCGATGGCGCGGTTGCGGGCGGTGGTGAGCAGCCAGCCGAGCGGCCGGTCCGGGACGCCGTCGCGCCGCCAGCTCGACAGCGCGGTGGCGAACGCGTCCTGGGCGCACTCCTCGGCCAGGTCCCAGTCGCGGGTCATCCCGATCAGGGCCGCGACCACGCGCCCCCAGTCGTTGCGGAACGACTCGGTCAGCGCCTGCTCGACGTCGCGGACGGCGCCGGCGGGGGCGCTGTGCTCGCTCATTGGCGGACGGGCCTGATCTCGACCTGGCCGAACCGCGTCGCGGGGTGGCCCGCCGCGATCTCGATCGCCTCGTCGAGATCCGCGCAGTCCACGAGGGCGAACCCGCCGATCTGCTCCTTGCCCTCGATGAACGGCCCGTCGGTGAGGAGCACCTCGCCGTCGCGCACCCGGACCGTGGTCGCGGTCGGGCTCGGGTGCAGCCCCCGGTGCGCCCGCAGCACCCCGCGGTGCTCCAGATCGGACAACCAGGTTGTGAACCTGTCAAACCCCCCGGCGTCGATCGTCCGCTCGGCCAGCTCCTCGTCCGCGCTGATCAGCAACAGAAATTGCACGGCGTCTCCTGTCCTCCGGTGGGCCGCCCGTTCGTCTCCGCGTACAACCGACCCAACCGAAAGGATGCAGTCATGGAAACGGTCACCTCCAACGACGGCACGCCGATCGCCTACCAGCGCGCCGGCGCGGGCCGCCCAATCATCATTGCCACCGGCATCTTCAACGACCACACCAGGTGCGCCG
>DASXRB010000416.1:0-2176 GCA_036506875.1 Kribbellaceae bacterium
GCCAGCGTGTGCAGCACCGACGGACCGGACAGCAGCGGGTGCACGACGTAGTCCTTGGTCGCCTGCTTGCGGATCTTGCGCAGCGTCAGCTTCGCCTTGCGGCGGAAGTCGGCCTTGTCCTCGGCCTTCTTCGGGCTGCCGTCGAGGTACGTGCCGAGCTCGATGTCGTAGGCGGCGATGCCGTACTCGAAGACCAAGGCGTTGAGGAGGTTGTAGAGCGGCTGCGCCAGGTACGCCGGGTGCCAGGGCTGGTCCTCGTCGACCCGCATGATGCCGTAGCCGAGGTCGTTGTCGCGGCCGACGACGTTCGTGTACCTGTGGTGCAGCTCGTTGTGCGAGCGCTTCCACAGCTCCGCCGGGGAGGCGTGGTCCCACTCCCAGGTGGTCGAGTGGATCTTCGGGTCGCGCATCCAGTCCCACTGGCCGTGCAGGACGTTGTGCCCGATCTCCATGTTCTCCAGGATCTTGGCGATCGACAGCCCGATGGTGCCGGCGATCCACGCCGGCGGGAACAGCGAGACGAGCAGGACGGCGCGGCTGCCGAGCTCGAGCTTGCGCTGCACGCCGATGACCTTGCGGATGTAGGCCGCGTCCCGCTCGCCGCGGCTGCGCACGACCTCTTCGCGGATCGCGTCGAGCTCGCGGCCGAGGGTCTCGATGTCCTCGGCGGTCAGGTGGGCGACCGGGCTGACGGGCTTCTTCTCAATGACGGTCATGGGTGTTCCCCTCAGATCTCGAGTTCGCAGCGGCCGGCCACGGCCGACACGCAGGTCTGGACGAGGACGCCGTCGCCGGGCGCCGCGGTGGTCAGCTCGCCGTTGCGCAGGTCGCGGACCGCTCCCTCGCGCAGCGGTAGGACGCAGCCGAAGCAGATGCCCATCCGGCACCCGGACGGCATCAGGACCCCGGCCGCCTCGCCGGCGTCGAGCAGGGTGGTCGCGCCGTCGGCCTCGACGGTGACGCCGGACCGCGTGTACGACGCCTCGCCGCCCTCGCCGATGGCGATCACGGTGGGACGGAACCGCTCGGTGTGCAATCGGTGCGTGAGGCCGGCGCCGGCGAAGTGCTCCTCCACCGCGTTGAGCAGGCCGGTCGGGCCGCAGGCCCAGGTCTCCCGCTCGGCCAGGTCCGGTACGAGGTCGCCGAGCTCGGCCACGTCGAGCATTCCGTCGCGGTCGGTGTGCCGCTCGACCAGGCGGATCCGCCCGGCGCGGGCGAGCAGCCGCAGCTCGGAGCCGAAGATCACGTCGGCGCCGGTGGGCGCGGAGTGCAGTACGAGGACGTCGCGCAGCCGGTCGAGGCTGCTGCGCAGCATGCCGATCACGGGGGTGATCCCGCTGCCCGCGGTCAGGAACAGCACCTTGGCCGGTGCCGTGGCGGGCAGGGTGAACTCGCCCGTGGCCTGGCCCAGCTGGACGAGCGCGCCGGGGCGGATCCGTCGGACCAGGTGGTTGCTGACGGTGCCGTCGGGGATCGCCTTGACCGTCACGGTGATGCAGCGGTCCGGGCGGCCGGCGGCGGGTGAGGTGAGCGAGTAGGCGCGCCACTGGCGGACGCCGTCCACATCGACGCCGAGGCGGACGTACTGGCCCGCGTCGTGCGCGCGCCAGCCGCGGCCGGGACGGATCACCAAGGTGGCGGCGTCCGGGGTCTCGGGCCGCACGTCGACGATCCGGCCGCGCAGCTGTGCGCCGGCCCGCAGCGGGTTCACCAGGTCGAGGTAGTCCGCCGGCAGCAGCGGAGTGGTGAGCAGCTCCGCGACGCGGCGCAGCGTGCCGCCGCGGGGCAGAGCAGTCGTCGTCATACCTTGATCATGCTCATACTGAAGGCGTAATCTCCTGACCGCTTCGCGTGAATCGAGTGACGCGATCTATTCCTGAGGAACAACGATGCGCGACGACGCCGCCAGTGAGGTCGCCCGCTCGGCCAGGCTGAACCTGGACGAGGCCCTGGTCACGACGCTGCGCGCGGCGCTCCCGGTGGTCGCCGAGCACGTGGTCGCGGCGATCACCGCGGAGGTGCCGAGCTACGCCCGCGCGTTCAGCGGCGTGATGGGGCAGAACATCGAGAACGCGGTCCGGCTGGCGCTGGCCGGGTTCCTGGAGCTCGCCTCCGGCGCGGAGGGCGCCGACCCGGGCACGCCGCTGGCGCCGGTGGTGGCGGCGGCGTACGACCT
>DASXRB010000417.1:0-2392 GCA_036506875.1 Kribbellaceae bacterium
CCCGTACATAACCGTTCACGACGCTCGGCGGACCTGTGCGTCCCTGCTGGCCGAGCTCGGCGTCCACCCGCGGGTCGTGATGCAGATCCTGCGGCACGCGGACATCGCGGTGACCATGGAGATCTACACCGAGGTCGCCTCGGCGCAGACACGCGACGCGCTCAAGCGGCTGGGAGACGCCCTCGCCGAGAAGGCGAGCTGACGATGGCGGCTGCTGTACTTCGCTGCTGTACTCGGCGAAAGAGGCCCCTCCCACAGTGTCTGGAAGGGACCTCTTCGCCGTTGGTCGGGCTGACAGGATTTGAACCTGCGACCTCTTCGTCCCGAACGAAGCGCGCTACCAAGCTGCGCCACAGCCCGAAGGCTTGGACAGCCTACCTGAGCCCTGCCCGGGGACGAAATCGGGATTCCGCGATGGGTCAGCGGGCGGTCAGGGTCAGCAGGGTCGCCTCCGGGCGGCAGCAGAAACGGATGGGGGCGAAGGGCGAGGTGCCCAGCCCGGCGGACACGTGCAGGGTGGCCTGGCGGCCGCCGGCGCCGTACGTCGAGACGCCCTTCGCCCGTGACGTGTCGAGGTCGCAGTTGGTGACCAGCGCGCCGTAGAACGGGACGGCGAGCTGCCCGCCGTGGGTGTGCCCGGCGAGGATCAGCGGATAGCCGTCGGTGGTGAACGCGTCCAGGACCCGGCGGTACGGCGCGTGCGCGACGCCGATCGACAGGTCCGCCGACGTGTCCACCGGGCCCGCGACGGCGGAGTAGTCGTCGCGCAGCACGTGCGGGTCGTCGACGCCGGCCAGGTCCAGCCGCAGGCCGCGCACCTTGAGGGTCGCCCGGGCGTTGTTCAGGTCGGTCCAGCCGAGATCGGTGAACGCCGCGCGCATCGGCTCGAACGGCAGATCTGGGGCACGACGGACCCGGTGCCGCTTGTCACCCGGCATCAGGTAGCGGGCCGGGTTCTTGAGCTTGGGGGACCAGTAGTCGTTCGAGCCGAACACGAACGCGCCCGGCAGGTCGAGCAGGTCGCCGTACGCGTGGATCAGTGCGGGCAGCGAGTGGACGCCGGAGATGTTGTCGCCGGTGTTGACGACCAGGTCGGGCTCGAGCGCCGACAGGCTCCGCACCCAGTCGATCTTGCGGCGCTGGCGCGGCAGCAGGTGCAGGTCCGAGACATGCAGCACCTTCAGCGGGTCCGACCCGGGCGGCAGGACCGCGACCGTCGCGTGCCGCAACGTGAACCAGCGCACCTCGATCGCGGCCGCGTACGCCACGCAGGCCGCGCCGGTCACGCCGACGGCGGCCGTGGCCTGACCCAGGGCGCGCAAATTCATTTCACCAGCCTGCCACAATCGCTGCCATGGCTGACCCAGCGATGAAGCAACGCCTGACCGACGACATGACCGCCGCCCTGAAGGCGCGCGACGAGCTGCGGCTGTCCACGCTGCGGATGGCACTCGCCGCGATCCAGAAGGCGGAGGTGGCCGGCAAGGCCGCGAAGGAGCTCACCGACGCCGAGGTCACCGACGTCCTCACCGCGGAGGCGAAGAAGCGGCGTGAGGCGGTGACCGCGTACCGCGACGCCGGCCGCGACGAGCTCGCCGACAAGGAGCAGGCCGAGGCGGAGGTGCTCGCGGAGTACCTCCCGGAGCAGCTGTCCGAGGACGAGATCGCCGCGCTGGTCACCGAGACGATCGCGCAGACCGGCGCCGCCGAGCTCGGCCCGCGCGGCATGGGCAAGGTTATGGGCGCGCTGCAGCCCAAGGTCAAGGGCAAGGCCGACGGCGCCCTGGTAGCCGCCGAGGTCAAACGCCAACTCGGCGCCTGACCCCTCCGGCCCGCACGGGTGCCCCGGTCAGCACTTGGGGCGCCAGGGTGGGCAGTTCTTGGTCGGGGTGGCGGTGGGCCAGGTCGTGGGCCAGCCGGTCGGGGTCGGCTTGCCGGGCTTGGTCGGCGGGGGAGTCTTCGGCTGGCCGTTCGACAGGTAGATGGTGACCACCGAGCCGGACGGGGCGCCGTCGTACCAGCGCGGATCGGTGTAGGCGATGGTGTTCAGCGGGTAGTCCGACGGCACCGTGTGGTCGCCGAGCTCGGGGACGAAACCCGCGGCCCTGAGGACGTTCATCGCCTCTTCGAGGCTCATGCCGCCGGTCTGCGGCATCTTGATGACCTGGCCCTTGACGATGCTCTTGTCCGGCTCGTGGAAGGACTCCACCGGCAGGCCCTCGTGGATGGCCCGCATCGCGTCCTCCCAGACCGGCCCGGCCGTCGTCGAACCGTGCGCCCGCCCGATCTTCTCGCCCTTGAGGTACAGCGGGTTGAGCGAGTTGTAGTCGGGCGCGATCGCGCCGACGGTCGTCGCGGCGGCGTAGGTCGGCGTGTAGCCGACGTACCAGAC
>DASXRB010000418.1:0-13012 GCA_036506875.1 Kribbellaceae bacterium
GCTCAGGCGCGTGCTGCCGGACCCGATGGGCTTCGTCGAGCGCGTGGTGGGCGAACTGGCCGGGCGGCTGTCGACCCCGCAGCCGACCGGCGGGCCGGCCGTGATCGCCACGGTGGATGCGGAGTCGCTGGCCGTCGACGAGGCGCTGGCCGACCACTGGCTGCTGCTCGCCGGCGCCCTCGGCGCCTGTGCCTGCTGGGGCCGCGATCCCGGTTGTCCGTCCTGCGCGGGCAAGGGTGGCCCCGGCTGGGAGGGACCGGACCCTGCCCTGTACGCGGAGTTCGTCGTGCCCGCCGTCCGGCGCATGCGCGCCGGGCCCGCGGAGCCGGACACGCACCTCGACGGACCGCCTCCGAGCGGTGCGGCACCTGATCACCCGACCCTGGGAGGACAAGAATGACCGACAACTGGACCGACAGCAGCGAGCCGGAGGCCTACGACGACAGCGAGGGTCTCTACGACGACGGGGAGGCCTATGACGACGAGTCACGGGCGAGCCGCCGCCGGGAACGCGCTCGCCGGCTCGCTGTGCTGCGCCGGCGCGACCAGGCCCGCCGGGTGGCCCAGCTCAGTAGCGCTGGCAACCGGCCGGTCGCCCAGCAGGCGGCCCGCGCCGTCGCGGACCTGGACGTCGAGACGAAGGTTCAGCGCGACGAGTTCCGCAGCGCGCTCGCGGCGGTGAACCGGCGCGCTGTCTGGGCGGGTTGGTCGGCAGCCGGCACGGCCCTGCTCGAGGGTGGGTTCCGGGCGTTCGGCACCCCCGACAACAAGTTCGTCGAGGCCGGCATCCGGGCCGTCCCGCTGCTTCCGCTGCTCGCCGGGACACCCCGCGGCAGCGGCGCGGCCGGCATCCTCACCAGCCCGCCCGCCATCGGCATCGGCGGCCTGCTCGCCTTGGCTTTCATCGCCGACCGGCGGGCCAACGACTCGGCCGTGCGCCAGATCGAGATCCTCGGCCCGACCACGCTCGTCTCCGGCAAGCGGGACGTCTTCGTCGCGGACGTTCTGGACGGGCGTGGACATGTGCTCGGGACCGCGGTCAGCTGGAAGTCCGACAAGCCCGAGGTCGCCGCGATCAACCCGACGACCGGGGAGATCGTGGCCGTGGCACTGGGTGTCACGGTCATCCACGCGATTGCCGGCGATGTGGACCGCAAGTTCCGGCTGGAGGTCGTCGTCGATCCCGCAGCGGTGGCCGGCGACGGCGCGCCCGCCGCCGGTGACGGCACGGCCATCGCGGTCAAGGCCAAGTAGCACCGACCGCGCGACGGTGTGCCATGGATCCGGCGCTGGCGGAGCTGCTGCGCGACACCTTGGTGCCCGGGAGCATCGAGGCGATCATCCGTCTCGATGCTCCCGACACGCGGGTCCCTGGCGTGCGGATGGTGGCCCGCTTCGGCCGGATCGCGACGTGCCGGGTCCAGCGCGACGCCGTGGCGGCGGTGCGCCGGCACGCGGGTGTGCACAGCCTGAAGGCCGCGCGGCTCGTCGGCAGGCAGGACGGCTGGACCCCGCTGCCGGGACGCGGCGGGGTCGGCCTGTCCCCGGCGGACGGGGATACCCGCAGGCCCGCGGGTCTGCGCCCGACCGGCGCCGGCATCGTGATCGGGATCGCCGACTGGGGTTTCGACGTCGACCACCCCGCGCTCTGCAACCCGGACGGATCGACCCGCGTGCTGGCGCTGTGGGACCAGCGCCCGGGTCGCGGGGAAGCGCCATGGCCGTACGGCTACGGGACCGTGCACTCCCGAGCGGAGATCGACGAGGCGCTGGCCACCGGCCGGCCCTACGCGCACCTCGGCTACCACCCCGCCGACGCCGACCGCGGCGGCGGAGCGCACGGCACGCACGTCGCCGACATCGCCGCGGGCAGCGGCGGGGCCTACGGTCCGGCCGGGGTCGCGCCGAAGGCGCACCTGGTGTTGGTGCACTTGGCCGACCGCGGCACCGGCGGGCTGGCGAACCTCGGCGACTCGTGCCGGCTGCTCGAGGCGGTCAAGTTCATCGAGCGGACCGCCGGGGACCTGCCCTTTGTCATCAATCTCAGCGTCGGACGGATGGGCGGCCCACATGACCGGACGACGCTGGTCGAGCAGGCGCTCGACGAGCTGCTGGCCGGCCGCCCCGGGTGCAGCGCCGTGCTGAGCGGGGGCAACTACCACCGGTCCAGGACCCACGCGGCCGGGCGGCTGGCGGCGGGTGAGCGCCGGTCGCTGAGCGTCCTGGTGCCGCCCGCCGACCTGTCTACGAACGAGCTGGAGATCTGGTACAGCGGCGCGGACGAGCTCGCCGTCCACATCAACTCACCGGGCGGGGCATCGGTCTCGGCGCCCCTCGGCGAGCAGGCAGACATCGTCGAGGACGGCGAGCTGGTCGGCCGGATCTATCACCGAGCGCACGACCCCAACAACGGCGATCACCACGTCGACGCGTTCCTCTACCCGCAGGCGCGGGCGGGGCGCTGGACGGTCACCGTCGAGGCCGTCCGCACCATGAGCACGCCGTTTCACGCCTGGATCGAACGCGACGAGTGCGGCTGGTGCCAGGCGCGGTTCGCACCAGCCGACGCCGACCCCGCCTACACCACCGGCACCATTGCCAACGGCACGCTGCCGCTCGTGGTCGGTGCCTTCGACGCCCGCCGGCCCGGCCGTCCGCTCGCCACGTTCAGCAGCTGCGGCCCGACCCGCGACGGACGCACCAAACCCGACCTCTGTGCACCAGGGAAAGGCGTGCTGGCGGCCCGCTCGGCGCCGGCCGACCACGACCGCAGCCCCGGCGCCGTGGTGCGCAAGTCGGGGACCAGCATGGCGGCGCCGCACGTCACCGGGGCAGTGGCGCTGAGCCTGCAGCTCGGCGGCCACCGGCTCGACGCCCGGCGGATCCGTGACCTGGTGCTCGGGTCGGTGTCCCCGCCGAGCCGCGCCGTGCTCCGGAACGACGACCCCCGGCGGATCGGCCGCGGGCACCTCGACATCCCCGCGCTGGTCGCCGCGACGCAGCGCGCCCTCGCCGTCCGGCCCGCCGGACCGCCCTCGAAGGAGGCCATGATGAATCGCGACCTCGACCCCGTGCCGCCGCTCACGCTCGCGCCCGCGCGCGCCTACCGAGAGCTGGTCTACCGCGGCGACGGCGACATCGGACAATGGCTGAGCAGCCGGTTCGAGATCATCGGCCGGCCGGGGGGACGCCTGCGCGGCCCGCTCGAACAGGGCGACATCGTGCTCCAGGCCGTGCTCGGCGACGACGACCGCGGTAGCTGCTCGGTGCTGACCGTGCCCGGGCTCTCCCGCTGGCGGGACGGTGAGCCGGGGTGGTACGCCCTCGCTCAGGGGTCGCGGCCGGTCCGGGTGCTGACCCCGGCGCGCAGCGTGCCGCACGGGCTGGTGCTGCTGCGCCCCCGCGACGTCGATTCATCCAGCGCCGACGCCGCCGACGAGGCAGGCGACGGCGGGCCGTGGACCGGTTCGGCCGGGCAGCTGGAGTTCCGCGACCGCGTGCTCGCCGCGCATCTTGCTCGCAGCGGCCGCAATGGACGGCGGCCACCCCAGCGCGACCTGCGCCCGGACGAGCTCGACTGCGTTCCGGGGACCGTGGTGACCCGCAACGGCCGGACCCGCTGCGTTCAGACTGCGTCCGAGACGACCGCCGCGGTCGGACGGCTGCTCGCCGCGGCGAACGCCGACCTGGCGGCGGCCCAGCGGGCGGGCGACGAGGACGCCCTGCGCACCGTTCGGGTGACGGCGGTCAGCGGCTACCGCAGCAGCGCAGAGCAGCGCCGCCTCTGGCTCGGCTACTTCGCAGGCGACAAGGGCTACTACAACCGGACCCGGAAGGCGCGCGCCGCGCTCCCCGACGGGCCGCACTCGGACCAAGCCGTGCGGTACATGCTGGACGCGGACTCCGGATTCGGGCTCGGCGCCCGGATCGCCGCCCCCGGCTACAGCAACCATCAGGGCGGCATCGCCGTCGACCTCTGGCAGGAGCGCACCGCCGGCAACGCCGTCGCCAACTCCTCCACCGCCGCGGCCAGGAAGCTGTGGCGGGACACCTGGTTGCACCGCTGGCTGACCGAGCACGCGGCCGAGCACCGATTCAAGCAGCTCGCGAGCGAGGAATGGCACTACGAGTACCAGTCGGGTGGCAGCGCGGGCGCAGCGTCGACCGGCGTCACAACCAGGGCCGACGACACGGCCGTCGCCGACCACCTCGGCGGCCGGCTATGGACCTTTCACTCGGCGGGCTCGGGTCTGCGGGTCGCTGTGTTCTGCCCGCGGGCGGCGCTGCGCAGCGACCGGGTCGACGTGCTGCTCTTCGCACACGGGCTGCTCGACGGGTGCCCGCGGCCACGGCAGCTGCCCGCGGGCTTCGTTACCGATCCGCCGTTCCGCCTCGGCAGCCTGGTGGACGCCTGCGGGCGAGCGGTGGTGCTCGCGGTGCCGCTGCTGGACTGGTCGCACCCCGGCGGATCGGACGCCTTCGGGCCGCAGCACCCGCGCTGGCACGCGCTGGCCGCGCTGGGGACCCTGGAGCGCCTGCTCGGGGAGGTGCTCGCCGAGGTCGGGCGGGTCCGGTCCACCGCCGCCCCGGCGCTGCGGCAGCTCGTCGTCGCCGGGCACTCGCGCGCCTACGACGTGCTCGAACCGCTGGCCCACCAGCGTCACGAGCCGGCACTGGCGGCCGGGCACCTGGCCAGGCTGGCGCAGGTCTGGGCCTTCGACACGACCTACGGCGGGCAGGTCGATGGCTGGGTCGACTGGCTCGCGCGCAACCCGCGGCTGCACGTGCAGGTGTTCTACCGGCCGGGCACCCGGACCGCGACGGTCGGGGAGCGCTTCTACCGCCGGCGCGGTGACCGGCTGACCGTGACCCCGGTCGACGAGTCACACTGCGCTGTGCCCGTTCGCAGGTTGCCCGCGCTGCTGGCCACCCTCGCCACCGCCGAGACCGATACCGCCGAGATCGACACCGCCGAGATCGACACCGCCGAGATCGACACCGAGTGTGCCAATTGTGCCGACTGTGCTGCCGTTGCCGTTGTCGCGCGTGCAGACGAGCTGGTGGCCGAGGAGGGCTGGATCGAGCAACCGGACGCGACCTCCGCCCCGGACGGCGAGGGCGAGGAGTTCATCGGCGACATCATTCGCACAATGCTGCGCAGCCCCACCATCGGGTTCGAGTTCGACGTGCACTACGGGGTGATGGCGCAGCTGCTGCCGGTCGGGGCGGCGATGCCCGCGGACGGCGCCGCCGTCTCGGACCACACCTGGGCCGCGGACGGCTTCCTGGTCAAGCGGGATGGCCCGCGGTTGGAGATCAACACCAAGCCGTTCGAGGCCACCAAGGCCGGCCGCGCCGAGCTGCGGCAGACGATCGCGCGGATCCGGACGTTTGCAGGCGAGCTGGCCGACGGCTGCGCGCACGCCTCGCCGGTGACCGTGCCCGGCCTCACCGGTCAAGCCCGCCCATTCCATCATCCGCGGATCCCGACGGTTCCGATCGTCAAGCTTCCGGTGTCCGGCGGATTCACCAACTGCTCGGTCTGGGCGGCGCCCCAGGCGACGCTGACCATCCCGCTGGCGAAGGTGCGCACGCTCGTCCAGCGGATCAAGGCCAGCGAGGGGACCGGGCCGGGCAAGGCGCTCTCCGGCGGATCGTCGGCCCGGATGGGGCTGCGGTCGGAGGCGCTCTACCGCGCCGCCGCGGAGGTCGGGCGGGCCCGGCGCAGGCTCACCTTCTCCGACGACCTCGACGGTTTCCTCATCCTGCTGGCCAGCTACCTGTGGACCAGCGAACTGACCTACCGGTTCCCGACCCCGGACGCGCCCGCCCGGCCGGGCGAGGACTACGAGCCGTTCGGCAAGTCGTACCTGCCGATCAACGTGAAGACCCCGTTCAGCCAGGTGTTCGCCACGCTGCTGAGCAGTGCCGACGAGCAGGCGTTCCGGACGCAGTTCGCCGACGGCGCCGCCCGGGTCAACCTGTTCCGGCTGGCCCGGCCGTCCGGGGCGACCCTCGCGGACGGCGCCCGGAGGCTGCTGCCCACCGGGCCGATGGACGGTGGCAGGCCGAGCGTGCACGACAACCAGGAAGCCGAGTTCGGCGTGGTGCCGACCTGGAACGACCTGGTCGAGCACGCGCTCGACCCGCGCCACCGGGGATGGGGCGACCGGCTGCTGGTCCCGCTGTCCAAGCCCATCGACGTCGCCAAGACCCGCCCGCGGGTGGCGATGGAGCTGCGCCGCATCGGCTGGGCGTCGGTGGACCGCTCGCTCTGGCCGGACCTGATGACAGGCCTGGTGGACCTGACAGAGGAGCTGTCCCGGTGACCAGCAAGCAGGACGAGGTGGTTCGTTCCCCGAGGACCTACGACGCGTCGGTGCGCCGCGCGCAGACGCCCGAGCAGGACGACCTGGTGGCCCACCAGGAGCACTGTTCAGCCGATCCGCGACGGCTGGCCACCGTGGGTGCCGGCCGCGGCGCCCAAGTCAGGATCGTGCGCAGCGATGCCGAGTACGCGCTGTTCACGGTGAGCGAGGTGCGGCCGGAGAGCCCGGACACCGTCGTCCGGATGGGCAAGGACAGCCGCGAGCGGCTCGGTACCCCCGAGGAGTTCAGCGCGGTGCTCGACACGCGGGTGGCGCGGTCCGAGCTGACCGACGAGCGGGCCCGGTCGGGCAGCGAGTTCGTCGAGCGCCTGCAGGACAACGGCCACCAGCGCAGGCTCGTCGTGCTGGCCCCGCACGGCGGCGACATCGAGCCACACACCGACGAGCAGGCCGAGTACCTGGCCGCCCGCCTGCCGTCGAATCGGGTCAGCGTCTGGTTGTGCAAGGGGTTCCGGGTCGGCGGTGGCGCAGCGCGTCGCTGGCACATCACCTCCGACAACATCGATCCGGGCAGCTTCCCGGCACTCGGCTCGATCTTCGGTCGGGGGTTTGCCCGCGCCGTCTCGTTCCACGGCTTCGACCGGCCGGAGTTGCCGGACCAGGTCGTGGTCGGCGGGGCGGCGCGCAACCGGTTAAAGCGGTGCGTCGCGGCAGCGATCCGGGACGCGCTCGCCGGCACCGGCTTCACGGTGCGCATCGCGGCGGCCGGTGACCCGCTCGGCGGGGCGAACGCGGCAAACATCGTGAACCGGATCACCGCAAACGGCCGCCGTGGCGTGCAGATCGAGCAGGCTCCCGAGGTGCGGGACCAGCACGCGCTGGCCGTGGCCGAGGCCGTGGCGCGGTTCTACCGGCGCGGGTTACTCGGCGTTTGCGGATGGTGGCGCGGCTGGCTCGGGTTCGGCGGGCGGTAGCAGCACAGCATCCCGGTCTGCACGGCGTCGCTCAGCTGGGCGCCGATCACCGCGTCGGCGGCAGCGATCCGCCGCAGCGCCCGGCGGATCGCCTTGCCGACCGCGATCCGCGCGCGTTCGCCGTCATCGGCGAACTGGCGTCGCCGCCCACCCAGTCCGGTCTGCGCCTGCAGCTCGTCGACCAGCCAGTCGGCTTCGGAACGCAACAGGTCGGCGCGGTCCGCCGAGCCGAGGGCCTCGGCCTCCTCGATCTGCCCGCGCAGGGCCTGCAGGCGCGACCGGTACTGCTCGATCGCCTGCTGGTCGAGCACCTGCTGCGCCGGGCGTGCCGGCGCCTGGCGTCGCGGTGACCCGTCAGAGGCGGCCAGCTGCAAGGCCGGCACGTCGACGCCGGGGTTCGCGATCAGGGTAGCCAGGTACCGCAGTCCCACCGAGTCGTCCACCACGGCAAAGCGGCCATCGACCGCGATGCACCACCGCCGCCCCTGCCGGGAGCACTGCACGCCGTGGCTCGGCGGCAGCGCGGCCGGCCCGATCGGCACCGCGGCCGACCCCGTCGGCACCCTGCTCGGCACCGGGGGTAGGGCGATGTCCATGGCGGCCGCCTCCGCGGCGGCCTCTGCGGTCAGCCGCTCGCAGCTCGCGTGATCTCCTCGGTCGCCGCGCACCGCGAGGGCCTGCGCGAGCCGCGCCTTCGCGAACGCGACGGCGGGCCAGTGCCCCAGGGCCTCGTTCTGCGCCACCGCGCAGCGCAGGTGCGCGACCGCCCGGTCCAGGTCGCCGGCGGTGAGCGCCGCGACCCCGAGGGCCTGCTCGACGGAGCCGAAGCACACGATCGCGAGGCTGCCCATGGCGGGCAGCTGCCCGAAGGGCCGCAGCAGCCGGTAGGCGCCCGCCGCGGTGTCCCGCTCGCCGAGCAGGGCGGCGGTCTCGACCACCCCGCATAGCGCGGGCAGCCAACTACTCGACCGGGGGAGCGCGCCGAGGTCGCGGCCACACAGCTGGGCCAGTGCCCCGCGCGCGTGCCGCCGGTCGCCCGCCGATGCCGACGCCACGGCCTGTGCGGCGACGAAGGCGTGGTCCACCGCGCTGAGCGTTGGCGAGCCCGCGAGCTCCGCGGCGCCGGCGCCCGCCTCGGCTGCCCGCCCCTGATACCACCGGATGGCGAACAGGTGCGCGCCGTACCACCCCGTCGCATCCTCGTCGCCCGCCGCGTCGCCGCAGCGCAGGCAGGACAGCGCGAGCTCCTCGGCGTCGCGCAGGCGACCGGCGCGAATGCTCAGCATGACCCGGATCGCCGTGATCACGTAGTGCGCCGCGGCGTGCGGGTGCCTTCGCTCGGTGTCGACCAGCTCGGCGTACCCGCGGTCGGCGTGGCGGCTACCGAGCAGGAACAGGTCGACGGCGCGCCAGAGCAGACCGATCAGCACATCGCCCGGCCGGTGCGTGCGGGCCGCCACGCGCAGCAACTCCTCGGCGAGTGCGAGCCGGGCCCGCGCGTGCTGCGGGCCGAGCAGGCAATGGTGCGCCAGGCTCAGCGCCTGGGACACCTCGTGCGGGTCGCCGCGACGGCGGGTCTGGTCGAGCAGGGTCAGCACCTTCCGTGGATCGCCTGACCGGTATCCGGCTTCCGCCGCAAGACGCACCCGCAGCGGCAGAGCCAGCGGGGACGACGGGTCGAGCTGGGCGAGGGCGTACTCCTGGTGTTCGGCGACCCGGGCGGCGTCCGCGGCGCGCCTGCGCTCGTGCACCCACAGCCCGCCTTCGCCGAGTGCGGCCGCGGCGAGCAGCCCGGGCTCACCTGCCGCATGGGCGAGGTGGTAGGCCCGCTCGAAGCACGTCCGGGCTCCCGCGAGGTCCCCGTGCTGGTGCAGCAGCTCGGCGCCCCGCGCAAGGTTCAGCTCCGCGTCACTCGAACTCGCGCCAGCCGCGCGGACCGCCAGATGTGGCGACGACATGCCGGCTCCTCACTACCCCCGTGTCCCATATGAACTAGGGAGGAGCCCGGCTCCGCAGGGATACCCGCCTCGGCATGCCGGCGGGGCCCGGCCGGGGATCATCGGTAGAGCTCTACTCCGAGCCAGGGGTCTCCAACTCCACGTGGGCGGCCAGGGCGGCCTCCAGCTCCTGCTCGACCGCTAGGGGATCCGGCAACGGCGGCCCCAGGTGCTGCCACGCGTTCTGGTAATAGTGCGTCAGCACGTACAGCATGGCTGCCCGCTGGATCCGAGGGCCGTTCGGATGACCGGCACGGTATGGCCTGCGAGTTGGCTGCTTGCCGGTCACGGCGAGGACGTAGGCGTCAAGGGTGCGGTCGAACTCGTTCCGCCACTGCCCCTGGTCCCCGTGGGTGGAGATGGCCTGACCGATGTAGCGCACGGCGGCGTCGATCACCCGGTCGCGCGCTTCCCGGTCGGAGTCGTTACTCATCTGCCCGCCTCCCGTCGCTGGCAGTGTGGCAGCACCGTAGGCCCGAATGTCACCGTCAGAGGCGGCTGACCAGGCGACGGGCCATTACCATCTGATGGCCGAGGAGCACCAGCGGGCGGTTTTGGCTGGCGTCGGCGACCCGGCACGTCACGCACACCGCGCCGAGCGGCACGGTGCGGCTGCGGCGGCGGACAGCACGGACACCGACCAGCAACGGCGCGCGGCTGACGACGACCGCGCAACTCCCTGACCACGGGAAGGTCCGGCCGAGTGCCGCGCGGTCCGCTACCAGGGCCGCCGTACAGAGGCGCTTCCTGACACGTGCACCTTCGTGCTGGCGGCGGGCCGGCAGGCGGGTGCTGCTCGACGTGCTGTGCGACGAGCTCGCTGGCATTCCCATGGCCAAAGTGGCCGTGCGCCCAAACCTCACGGTCGGCACGTGCGGGTCTGGGCTACGTTGGTATTCGCCACCGAGCTGCGCCTTGATCATGCGATTTGCGCGGCCAGCGCTGGGGAGCGTGCTGTGTTGTCGAGGTGGGGCTGTTCCATGATCGGCATGGAGTTGGCTGTTGTTCGTCTTGGTATGTCGGTCATCAAGAGCGCGTGTGCGCTGTGGCTGGGTCGTGCGCAACCGGCGTCTGCCGATTCGCCGACGTTGATCGAGATGCTGGCTGGGCGTATGAGTGGGGTGATGGAGCAGCGGCGGCTCGCGCGACAGTTCGACCAGATGGGTGACGCCGCGGCGGAGAAGTTGTTGGGTTTGTTGGCACATGAATTCGCTGCCCTCGCCGAGTACGAGCGTCTGGCTGCCATCCAGGCGGTTCAGGACACGTTCGACTCGGTTGTGCTCACGGACGAGGCAGTGTTCGGTGCTGATCTTGATCCAGTGTACTTGGACCGTCTTCTGCGTCGGGCCACGCCTGACCTCCTGCGACGTGCGGCGCTAAGTCGGGACGGTCAAGCCCTTTACGATCTGCTATTGCGCGAATCCTGCACGTATGTGGTCGAGATCGTCACCGCGTTGCCGCGCTTCGAAGCCAGTGTGCTGGTCGAGATTTTGCGGCGGGAGACGGCCATCCTGACGGCGGTGCGTGACGTCCTTGCGCGGCTGCCGGAACGGCGCAGTCTCGGCGATACAGGTTTCGAAGCCGATTACCGGCGGCAGGTAATCAATCGGCTGGACCGGCTGGAACTGTTCGGGGTGACGCTGCCCGAGGCCAGTTGTCGTTACCCGCTCAGCGTCGCCTACGTCAGCTTGTCCACCTCGTCGTCGCGGGAGAGGCAAACGTATGGACGGCCGGCCGGGGTCACCGGGTTCGGTTCCGTCGGCGTCACCGAGAGCCTCGACCCAGAGCTTGGCGGTGTCCGGATCGAGCAGACTCTCACGGGCTGTGATCGACTATTGCTGCGCGGGGACGCTGGTTCAGGCAAGACCTCGCTATTGCAGTGGCTGGCCGTGTCCAGCGCTCTTCGCCGGTTCGGTTCTGGGCTTGAGAGCTGGAACCGACTCGTTCCGTTCTTCATCCCGCTGCGTCGCCATGTGGACACCGACCTTCCGCCACCGCAACGGTTCCTCGACCATGTCGGCGCGCACATCGCAGATGAGATGCCCAAGGGTTGGGTGCACGAGTTGCTAGGCAGGCACGAGCGTTGGTGCTCGTCGATGGCCTGGATGAGCTGCCAGAGCGGCAACGTGAGGCGACTCGGCGGTGGCTGTACGACTTGGTAGCGGCGTTTCCGGACTCTCGGTACGTGCTGACCTCCCGCCCCGCCGCCGTCGCTGAGGGATGGTTACGGCGGGAAGGGTTCGCCGAGGCGGACCTGCTGCCCATGGCATCGGGCGATGTGCGCTCATTCATTCGCAAGTGGCACGAGGCAACCCTGGATCAGGAGCCTGGCGCCGAGCAGCTTGGGGCGTATGAGCGAACGCTGACCGATGCGATTCTGACCAGGCGTCACCTGCGGGCGTTGGCGACGAGTCCGTTGCTGTGCGCCCTGCTGTGCGCACTGCACCGGGATCGACGCAGCCAGCTACCCCGGGACCAGATGGAGCTGTATCAGATAGCCCTGGAGATGCTGCTGCAACGTCGGGACGCCGAACGAGGAATCCGCGAGGGCGTGGCTTTGTCGCGGACCCAGAAGACGTTGATCCTCCAGGATCTCGCCTACTGGAAACCACTGACCACGACCTCCGACGATCGGGTTCGTGCAATGACTAATTTGGTGGGCCGCCAGGGACTCGAACCCTGAACCAGAAGATTAAAAGTCTCCTGCTCTGCCTGTTGAGCTAGCGGCCCGGGAGGCAAGGTTACCGCTTGTCACACGGCGAGGCGGCATTGGTACGCACAGCCGGCGGTCTGTGCGGTCAGGTGAGCCGAGACACGACGGCGACAGGACGGCCGATGGGTGGGTACGGCGTGGTGACGGAGGGTGGGGATGGCAAGCCGGCGGCGTCGCATCGCTAGGTGTTCGCCGTGGGCGAGTTCCGGGCGCTGTTCGCCGCGCACCTGCTGTCGGTGGTTGGGGACCATTTAGCGCGGTGGCGCTGGCGGTGCTGGTGTTCGAGCGGACCGGCTCGCCGGGGCAGACGGCGTTGACGTACGCGTTGACGTTCCTGCCGGCGGTCCTGGCGGGGCCGCTGTTGCCGGGGCTGGCTGACCGCCCTCAGCGCTGCCACGCCGGGCGCCTCAGCCCGGTCACGCGGGTCGCGGCCCGGGTTTGAACCTGATTGGTCAAGTCACAATGCCGCGAGGCCCGCATCCATTCGGATGCGGGCCTGGTATGCGACGGTCTGCTCAGACCGCTCGGACGCGCTGGGCCTGGGGTCCCTTCTGGCCCTGGCCGATCTCGAACTCGACGCGCTGTCCCTCGTCGAGCGATCTGAAGCCATTGCCCTGGATTTCCGAGTAGTGAACGAAGACGTCAGGGCCGCCACCGTCCTGCTCGATGAACCCGAAGCCCTTTTCGCCGTTGAACCACTTCACTTTGCCGTGCAACATTTTCTCCTGTGACATATAGGAGCGGCCCTCACCGTGAGCGCCGCCGAGGCCTTCGACCGGGGTGTCATCCCAGGTTGGCCTCCGCTGCCACCAACCTAAGACTACCCGGTCGGCCCCGGTACCGGCCGTGACCATGATGAGACCGGACCCGCGCACGCCGCAGACTGCCGGAATTGAGGCTTCCTCCAGGCCGTTCAGATCGGGCGCCGACTCGTGCCGATCACGCTAGGCGACGGCGGCCACCCACCCGTGCGGGTCGGTGACGAGGGTTCAGCTCGCG
>DASXRB010000419.1:0-1779 GCA_036506875.1 Kribbellaceae bacterium
GACCCGAGCGACTCCCACGGACCGGCAAGGCTGCCGGTCGACCGATGAGCGAAGATCCCGCCCGGGTCGGCCGGATTCCGCCGGCCGGTCGAGAACACGTAGAAGGTCTTGCCTTGCTTGAACAGGGTCGGGTCGTGCACAGGATCGTCCACGCCACCGTCCTGGTAGTCGCCGATGTCGCCGGTCATCGCCAGCTTGCCCTGCGGCGGTGCCGCAGACGGCGGTTCCTCGGCCGGGGCGCCGGCGCAGCCCACCAGCGCGGCCACCGCGACGGCCAGCGTCATCAGGCCGGCGGCCGACCTCGCCGGCAGCCGGCGCGCGCCTTCCGCCACTGGATTCCTTCCTGCACCAGTGACCACTGCCGGCAGGTGCAGCCGGGCGGTTCTCCGTTCACGTCGGGCGGACGTTGTGGTCGCCACGTCAGCGAGTGGCGAACTGCACGGCGGTCCACGAGATCGGCGGCAGCGTCAGGGTTGCCGTGCCGCCGTCGAGCCGCACGCTGTCGTTGGGCTCGGGGTGCACCCGGTCGGGCTGGTCCGCGGTGTTGACGGCGTGCCGGTCGGCGTCGTACACGCTGACCGACTCAGTCACCGCCTCAGGGCTCATGCTGCGGAGATCGACCGTCACCTCGACCGGACCGTCGACCGACCGGTTCACCAGGAAGACAGCGAGCCGGCCGGCGTCCGCGTCGTACGTCGCGACCGCGTCGACGGCGGGCACCGGACCGAATCGCGCCGTCTCGACCTCGGGCGCGGTGGTCTCGACCCGGAGCACCTCCCCGGTGGCCAGCCGCGATGTGACGGCGAACGGGTGGAAGATCGTCTGCCGCCAGGCCGTACCGCCCGGCTCGGTCATGATCGGACCGATGACGTTGACCAGCTGAGACTGGCAGGCGACACCGACGCGGTCACTGTGCCGCAGCAGCGAGATGAGCAGGCCGCCGACCACGACCGCGTCGGTCACGTTGTACACGTCCTCGAGGAGCCGCGGCGCGAACGGCCAGTCCCGCGGCGCGCCCTCCGCGTTGAACCGGCTCTGGTACCAGACGTTCCACTCGTCGAAGGAGATGTTGATCCGCTTGCGGTTACCCAGCGCCGCGCCGACCGCGTCCGCCGTGGCGGTCACCGTGTCGACGAAGTGGTCCATGTCCACCCCGGACGCCAGGAACGACGCGACGTCGCCGCCGGTCTCCTCGTAGTAGGCGTGGCACGAGATGTGGTCCACCAGGTCGTAGCACTCCTGCAGCACCTCGCGCTCCCAGTTGCCGAAGGTCGGCATCGACGAGCCGGACGAGCCGCAGGCCACCAGCTCCAGGTCCGGCTGGACCATCCGCATCGCGCGCGCGGTCTCCGCGGCCAGCCGACCGTACTCCCGCGCCGTCTTGTGCCCGATCTGCCACGGGCCGTCCATCTCGTTGCCGAGGCACCAGGCCCGGATCCCGTACGGCGCCTCCGCTCCGTGCGACCGCCGCAGCTCGGACAGACGGGTGCCGGAGGCGATGTTGGTGTACTCCAGCAGGTCGACCGCCTCCTGCACCCCGCGAGTACCGAGGTTGACCGCCATCAGCGGTTCCACCGCCGCCTTGCCGGCCCAGCGCATGAACTCGGCGAGGCCGAACTCGTTCGTCTCCAGGCTGTGCCAGGCGAGGTCCAGCCGGCGCGGACGCTGCTCGACCGGCCCGACGCCGTCCTCCCAGCGGTAGCCGGACACGAAGTTGCCGCCGGGATACCGCACCAGCGACACGCCGAGCTCCCGGACGAGCTCGAGGACGTCCTTGCG
>DASXRB010000420.1:0-4829 GCA_036506875.1 Kribbellaceae bacterium
GGCGTGTTCTCGGTGATCTCCTGCGTCATGGTCCGCTCGGAGCCGCCGATCCTGCGGACGGTGGTGAAGCGCGAGCCCACCTCGCGTCCCTCGACGCTCACCGTCACCACGTCTTTCTGCCACTCGGGGAACCGCGCCGGATCGGTCACGAAGGCGAACACCTCCTCCGCCGGACGGTCGATGTCGATGCTGTTCACGAGGGCTGACATGACTCCTCCCGATCTCCTCACCTCCATACTCGCGCGCCGGCTACGCGCCGAGCCCGGTGAACCTGGCGATGTCCGCGACCTCGGCGTCGAGCTCCGCGGTCCCCACCAGGTCCGGCTCGAACGGGTCGACGGCGGCCACGCCGCGCCGCCGGTCGAACCGCCAGCCGCCGACCACGATGCCGTCGGCGACCACGACCGGACGCAGGACGCCACCACCGGGATGAATCCGCCGGCGGAAGCGCTCGTCATGCACCGGCCACGGCCCGTCATGACCGAGCAGGTAGGTGTCGAACTCGCCCAGCAGACGAAGCGGGGCCGGGGCGCCGGTGGTCCGGCGACCACGCAGCACGGCGGCCCGCTGCCCTCCCACCTCGACCTCCACCAGGTCCCGACGCGCGCCGAACGCGGCCTTCGCGTCACGGGCCGGCAGGCCGGCCCAGGTCGCGAGGTCGGCCGGGGCGGCCGGCCCGTACGCCCCCAGGTACCGGCCGCACAGCTCGGCCAGCGCCACGGCGCGGTCGCCGGAGAGGTCGAGCGGTTCGCCGAGCCAGTCGCGGGTGGCGACCCAGGTCTCCTGAGAACCGCGGTCCGGGCCGTAGCACAGCAGGCCGCGCAGCCCGGCGTACCGGATCAGCGCGTACACCGCCTGGCCGGTCGGTTCCGGCAGCAGGCCCTTCGCGACCAGGGCGTCGCCGATCTCGGCCCGGGTCAGCGGTCCGCGGCCTGTCGTCTCCGCCTCGATGACGGTCGCGGCGTCACGTCGTACGGTCTCGGACAGACCGAGCTCGGCATAGCGGCGCGCCGTACGATCCACGGTCACCGGGCCGAGCGCGCGGAGCAGCCAGCCGGCGTCCTCGGCCGCGACCAGGTGCAGGGTGCCGCGCTGGAACCAGCCGCGGACCACCGAACGGTCCACCAGGCGGGCCGTGTCGACGTCCGCCCACGTCGTGGCGGTGCTCCGGGCCCGGACCGCGAGGGCGGCCGCGGGCCAGGTCTGCGCCTGCAGGCCGCCGACGCGTCGTACGACGTCGGTGACCCCGGTGGAACCGGCGCGGCGCACCGGACGGCCGAGGCCGTTCGCGAGCGCCCGCATCCGGCGGGCCTGCTGTTCGGTGAGGGTCCGCACGCCGCGACGCTACCGGTGCCCGCGGACAGAACACGGGTGCTTGCGACCTGCCCGAGATCCCGGGCAGGTCGCAGGACCGTCAGGTCAGGTGGTCGTCGACCAGGTTGGCGTAGCCGACCTGACCGCTGCGGTTCGGGTGGTAGGACTCCATCAGCGGGTTGGACAGGCCGTTGATCCACTCGACGTCGTCGCACACCGCGTGGCCGATGAACGACGAGGTCGGGTTGACGAAGTCGAAGCCGTGGGCGGCCGCGCGCTCGGAGGTGCGCTGGTTGAGCAGGTCGGCGGTCTGGTTGAGGCGGCTCTCCTCGGACGGGCTGAACCAGGTGCCGGCGTTACAGTCCTCGCCGTTGAACAGCCGCGGGTAGCCGACGACGGTGACGCGGGCGTTCGGCGCCTTGCTGCGGATCGTGTTGTAGAGGCCGTCCAGCCGGGCGGGCAGCGTGTTGTTGATGATGTTCTGGGCGTTGTTGATCTGCGCGTCGCAGTTGGACGCCCACCACGGTTTGGCGCACTCGGTGATGACCGTGGAGAAGCCGGCGTCGTTGCCGCCGACCTGGACGGTGACGTACTCGACGCCACTGGTCAGCGGGCCGAGCTGGTTGTTCGACACGTCCGCGACCTTGGCGCCCGAGCAGGCCTGGAAGTACAGGGTGGCGCCGACCCGGCCGGCGTCGATGTAGGGATAGGCGTACGTCGAGCGGTAGCAGCTGCCGCTGCTGTCGATGTACGTGCGGGTGCCGACACCGGACGCGTAGGAGTCGCCGAGGGCGACGTAGTCGCCGCCGGCGGCGTGGGCGGTTCCGGTACCGAGGATGACGCTCGCGGTGGTGACCGCGGCGGAGACGAGTACGGCCGCTGCGCTGCGGAACGACCGTCGTACAGGGTTTCTGCTCATGGCTCGTCCGTCCTTTGCACAAGTGGTGAGAGGACCAGTGCTGAGAGTTACCTTGACGGACCAGTCAGTAACTCAACAAGACCTCGGTGAGAAGTTCACGAGGACGGCCGGGCAACTCCTGGAATGCCGGGTCGTCGCCCGGCGTGTCGTGCCCCCGACGGTCCGTAGGCTTCGAGACATGGCAGGCCCGCCCACCATGACCATCGACCTGTCCACTGTCAGCCTCGACACGGTGATCGCCGGGGTCGCCCTGCTGGTCACGATCGTGGCCTGGCTGTTCGACCGGTTCCTGCTGCGCCGCCGGCGGCTGGTCTACCGGGTGCAGGTGGACACACCGATCGGCGTTCACCCGCAGGCGCACAAGGACAAGGTCGACGTCGCGGTCAGCTACCAGGACAAGGAGATCGCGGATCCCAGCATCGTGCTGATCCGGATCGACAACCCGGGCGTCGACATCGAGCCCGAGCACTTCGAGACCCCGCTGGCCTTCGAGTTCCCCGATCGCGAGATCGCCGGTCTGGAGGTGACGAGGGCCAACTCCGACGACATCGTCACCGCGGTCAAGGAGCGGCTGGCCGAGGCCGAGAAGCTGGGGCCGGTGATCCAGGACAACAAGCTGTTCGTGCCGCGGCTCGCGATCAACCACGGCCACGGCTTCAAGTTCCTGCTGGTGCTCAGTGGCACGGGCCGCGGTGTCAGGCACTCGGCGTACCTGCGCGGCGGGCGGGTGTCCCAGGAGCCGCGGCCGCGGGGCCCGAGCCGGCAGTCACTGGTGTTCGGCGCGCTGTCGCTGCTGTTCGTCGGTGCGCTCGTCGCGCTGGTGCTGGTCGACGTCACGCGGCCGCCGGACGACTGTGTCGCCGGCCATCTCACGGTGGTGGGGTCGACCGCCGTCGAGCCGGTGGTCAAGGAGATCCGCACGGCGTACGTGGCGGACTGCACCCGTGCCGGCATCGACGTGGCCGCGACCGGCAGCCGGGCGGGCACGCGGCTGCTGGCCGACACGGGCCGGTCGGACCCGAAGGCCGCCACCGGGCTGGTCGCGATGTCGGACGGCCGCGCGGAGAACACGCCTGACCTGCGCGGCAGGCCGCTCGCCGTGGTCGTCTTCGCGGTCGCGGTGAACCGGGCCGCCGGCGTCAGCTCGCTGACCACGACCGAGATCCGCGACATCTACTCAGGCAAGCTGAAGAACTGGAGCCAGCTGCGCGGGCGCAACGTCCCGATCCGGATGGTGAGCCGCACCGGCCCGGACTCGGGCTCGCGGCGGGTGTTCCGGGAGCGGGTGCTCGGCGGCGGGCAGGAGCTCGGCATCTCCTCCGACGACTGCAAGAACAAGGACTCCAGGGCGACGTACTACCGCTGCGAGGTGAACACGACCGACGAGCTGCTGTCCCGGGTGAACGAGATCGACGGCGCGATCGGGTACGCCGACCTCGGCGACACCCGCAAGCACGCCGGCATCACGGTGGCCGCCGTCGACGGCGTCACGCCCGACCCGGCGAAGGTCGGGTCCGGGGCGTACACGTTCTGGGAGATCGAGTACGCCTACACCTACCGGACGCCGGCGCAGGACTCGCTGCAGGAGGCGTTCGTGGACTACCTGCTGTCAGAGCGGAACCGGCCGGTGCTGGCGCGCGACGGCCTGATCCCCTGCGCCGACGTCCAGAACGGCATCTGCGGCTAAACGGTGACCACCCGCAGGTAGTCCGAGCCGCTCATCGTGTCGCACAGCGCTCGGCATGCGCTGAAGCGCTGCTGGAACCCCGCCGACTGCTTCCAGGCCGCGCGCTGGCCCGCCTCGGACCACTCGGCGAACGAGATGAAGTGCCCGGGCACCTGGCTGTCCCGCAGCAGGCTGGCCCGGGTCATCGCCGGGAACTCCGACCGGGACCACGAGATGAACTCGGTCCACCGCTTCACGAACTCCTCCTCGCTGCCCGGGGTGACGTTCCAGCTCCCGGAGGCGTAGTCGTCGATCATCGTGCTCACTCCCCTTTCCAGGACACCGACGACGCTAGGAAGCCGGCGTTCCCCGGGCGTTCCCCGGTCACTACCGTGAGGATGTGTACGTCGTGCGCCTGCTGGGGCACTTCGGGGTGGAGATCGACGGCCGGCGGGTAGCCGAGAGCGCCTGGCGGCACACCCGCGCGGCCCAGCTCGTGAAGATCCTCGCGCTCGCCGCCGGCCGGCGGATGCACCGCGAGGAGCTCATCGAGTCGCTGTGGCCGGATTTCGACGCGGACAGCGGGGCCGCCAACCTGCGCAAGGCGATCCTGTTCGCCCGCGCCGCGCTCGGCTCGGCGGAGTCGGTACGACGCCTCGGCCCGATGGTCGCGCTGCTTCCGGACGCGGACGTGGTGGTCGACGCGATCGAGTTCGAGCAGGCGGCCGCCAAGGCGATCAGGAGCGGGACCGGCATCGCGCGGGTCGCGGCGACGTACACCGGTGACCTGCTGCCGGACGACCGCTTCGAGCCGTGGGCGGAGGCGGCCAGGGACCGGCTGCGTGCCCGGCACCTGGAGCTGCTGAGGGCCGGTGGGCTGTGGGACGAGGTCGTCGAACGCGACCCCACCGCCGAGGACGCGCACTGCGC
>DASXRB010000421.1:0-10550 GCA_036506875.1 Kribbellaceae bacterium
CCTGCTCCCCGACGTCCTCTCCGGCCAGGTCGACCCCGGCAAGGTCTTCGACAGCGAAGTACCCCTGACCGACGTGGCCGACGGGTACCGCGCCATGCACGAACGGACCGCGCTCAAGGTTCTGGTCAAGCCTTAGCGAAGACAGCTCCGACCAGGTGTGCGTTTCCCCTTCAGCCGGAAGGCGTCGCCTTCAGTCAGGATGCTCGCGCCGAGGACGACGGGACGAGGTCAGCTTTCGCCGACTCCGAGTGCGGTGAGCAGCACCAGGACAAGGGTAGTGGCGGCGAACAGGCCGTGTCCGGCGACGATCGCGACCGGGAAGTGCCGCTCTGGCGGATCTCCGGCAGCGCCGTCGCCGGTGGTCCGAGTGGGTTCCGCCGGCACTGTGGCCCTGGCGCGGTAGGTGGGTAGCCAGCGGCCGAGCATGGTGAAGCCGAGGACTGCCACCGGCAGCAGCACAATGAACGAGATCCAGGCCAGACCCTCGCTGTCGGTGATGACGTAGATGATCCACAGCACGAGCCCGGCGGCCGCGAGGCCGAAGTGTCCGAAGATCAGGCCGGGCGGGATCTTGCTCGTCCGGGGCGAGCGGTGCCCGCCCCGCGAGATCCACATTCCCAGCATCGTGAAGCCACCCACGGCGGTGATCAGCCAGGTGATCAGTGCGGCGATTGCCATCGTTCAACCCTTCCGTTCGAGATGCGCCGGCCGAGCCGGCTCGTACCCGTCGGCCTGTGTCGCCTCGTCGACCACGCGGACGCCGTAGCGGAATGCCAGCTTGCCGCCGAGGTATCCCGAGACACCGAGCGTTCCGAAGCTCAGAACCGACAGAACCAGCGGCCCGGCGGCGACCGCTGTGTCGCGGCTGCCGTCGATGCGCCACAGGAAGTTCACGACGTAGGCCGCGGTGACTACGAGGTTGAGGCTCATGTGCACCAGCCCGGTCCGAAACGCCCGTGTCCCCGACGGGATCGCGAAGAGATCCAGAAATCCAACCGAGGCCGCCGCCACGGCACCCGCCACTCCGAGCCCGATGAGCCACACGGCGCCTTCGGCCAGAGCGCCGGGAGCTCGCACGAACTGGGATGCGATGTCGAACATCAGGGCCGAGGCCCACGCGCCGATCGGTATCGTGACCAGGATCGGATGGAACGGATGCCCGTACGGGCCGGTCAGGACGGCGCTCACCGGTCGCTTCGCCTGCATCGGATCTGCGGACATGCTCTGCTCCGAGCCACGGGTATTTAACCAATCAATCTTGGTCATATGGTTCCGGCGCCGTCAAGGGCGCGCCGCGCCGCGGGCGGAGGCTGGGACCCCCTCGATTCGGGACCGTCTCTACGGCATCTTGGCGGCGTTACGGTTGAAGGCGTGACCCGGCATTCGTCTATCTCCGCCATCGCCGCGTTGGACGACGATCTGCGTCGGGGCATGTATGAGTTCATTCGGCGCACCGACCGGCCGGTGACCCGTGACGAGGCGGCCGAGGCCGTCGGCATCTCCCGGAAACTCGCCGCGTTCCACCTCGACAAGCTCGTCGCCGCCGGACTCCTGGTCCCTGGCTCGGCCGACCCCGGGCGCAGGGTCGTCGGCCGGCGACCGAAGACCTACCGGCCCTCAGCCGCGGACCTGCAGATCAGCATCCCGCGACGCCGGCACGGTCTCCTGTCCCAGCTACTTGTTGCCGCGGTGATAGGAGAACGCGACGACGAGTCCGCACAAGACGCCGCGATCCGGGTCGCACGCGAGCATGGCCGGCGCCTGGGCGACGACCACCGCCAACACCACCGGCCTGGCCGGGGCGACGCTGAAAGCGCTCTGACGCTCGCGGTCTCGGTGCTGGAGGACAACGACTTCGAGCCCGTCAGGCCGAGTCCAACCCGTGTCCGGCTCCGCAACTGTCCCTTCCACCCGCTCAACCAGGTATCCCCTGACCTGGTCTGCGGCATGAACCACGCACTCTTCGCCGGCGTTCTCGCCGGCCTGCAAACCCCCGCCATCGAAGCCGTACTCGACCCAGGCGGCGGTGAATGCTGCGTCGAGCTCCGGACAGCTCGGGATGAGCGGCTGGCTGACCAGGAGCACCGCGGAACTGGCGACCGTCGGTGATGGCTCGGCATGGCGGCGGTAGCGCGTTTCCCTTGCCCAGGGCAACAGTGACAGCATGGGCGAGATGACTGACCTCTGACGCTGGCGTCAGGCGTTCGACGCGCGTGCGACGTCGTGTTCAGCTGGGCCATGAGCTCGCGGTTCTCGGCACGGGCGGCGGTCAGTTCGTCGGTGCGCTCCTCGAGTTGGAGTCAGCTCGTGGGGGGGAGAAGGCGGCGGGCGCGGCCGTGAGCGTGACTCCAGACGCCTCGAGAGGGCAGATGGGCCAAGAGCGCTCTTGCGATCGCGGAAGACAGGCATGATCGGCGGAACAGCGTTCGGGCGCGCGAGGCGCTTGAGTTCGACGCACTCGAGCGGTACGACGGCGACCACAGCAGATTCGAGCGAGCCCGGACCGAGCTGCGCGCCAGCGGGGAACATCTTCGTCGGCGCGCCCCGACGACCACCGAGCAGCTGACTCCGCAGGAGCTCCAGATCGCGCTGCTCGTCGCCGACGGGCTGACGAACCGCGATATCGGTGCCCGGCTCCTCCTGAGCGTCAAGACGGTTGAGGTTCACCTGACCCGCATCTACAGGAAGCTGCGGATCCATTCGCGCACCGAGCTCGTGCGCCGGATGGTCGAAGCGGACGAGCAGACCTGAACTCGCGACGCTGCTCGCGCGGGTCTGTCTGGCGATCGCGGTGGCAGCGGCCTCAGTCGACTTCGTCCACCGAGCGCGGCAGTCGGCCGGGCGTGAAGTGCACCAGGCCCTCGGGCACCAGCCAGGGCATGGCCACGACGTCGAAGCGGCCGGCCCGGACCGCCGGGTCGGCCCGCTTGAGCTCGAGGGCCTGTTCGGGCTCGGTGCGCAGGATCGACAGGCCGCGGTAGTGCGCGTTGAGCAGCGGACCTGCCGCGACCAGGTGACCGGCGTCGTGCAGGTCGGCCAGATGCGCCAGGTGCGCGTTCTGCAGCGCGGTCGCGGCTTCGTCGTCCAGCTCCGGGGCGTCGGCACGCAGCAGCAGCAACGTGACCGTGAAACGTTCGAGTCTCATGGCCCGAGGCTAGTCGCCGGTGGCTCCGCGATCCGGGGCCCGCGGGCGCTGCGGGTGGAGACCGGGCACCTGTTGCTATGCGCAACTTTTCGTTCCCATGCTGACAGGGGTACGACGCGCAGCTGTGATGGCGTTGACCACGTCGGACTGAACGACTAGCGTGGTAACGCTCAGCACTGGTTGCGTAGCGGTAAGTGACACAGGAGAAGATTGGCTTGACCATGGCAGTCGGATCGATCCTGGATCGCGCCGTCGTGATCGGCGCGGAGTTGTTGATGCGTGCGACCCGCAACGTCTGCGAACACGGCACGCGGAACGCCGAACGTGGCCTGGCCGAGATCCACGGCCGGATCGATGAGTGGGTGGGAATCCGCGCCCTCTATGATCCGCGTCCCGCTCCAGTCCCTGATGCGCGCTCGGTCACTTTCCCGAGCGGGGCAGCGCCGCAGGCGGACGTGGGCTAGCGGCGGCTGCTGGACGGCGATCCGCTGCCCGCGACCTGCGGTGCACGGTCTAATGGGGTATGAGCGAACTAGCACCCGCCGAGGTCACGAATCTCGACCGCTACGGAGACGCCGCGCTCGAGTGGAGCCGCGCCCACGACGCGCTCGCCGCCCGGCCGAGCCCCGACGTCACGCACTTCCTCGGAACCTGCCGGCCGGACGGCACGCCGCACGCCGCGGGCATCGGCGCGCAGTGGCGGGACGGCTACCTCTACTTCACCAGCAGCCCGGCCGCGCGCAAAGCTCGCGACCTGGCTGTCAACCCGGCCTGCACGATCTCCGTCCGGCTACCGGGCATCGACCTGGTCCTCGACGGCACCGCGGCCAGGGTGACCGATCCGGAGACCCTCGAGCAGGTCGCCGCCGGCTATCGCGAGAGCGGGTGGCCGGCCGAAGTCGACGGCGACGCGTTCACGGCTCCGTTCAACGCACCCAGCGCCGGGCCGCCGCCGTGGCACGTGTACCGGTTCACCTTCCACACCGTGATCGGCGTCGCAACCGCGGAGCCATACGGTGCGACCCGCTGGCGCTTCCGGCGTTAGCGATCGTCGCGGAGCAGGAAGATCCGCTCGCGCCTGTTCATGAGCGAGCGGTGAGAGGTCTGCGTAGTGGTTCCACAGGGACTCCGGAGTCAGAGCAGGGAGGCGGCGGTCGAGTAGGCCGCGGCTGCCGCCTCGCGTACGGGGAGCTGCCGGAGGTCCGCGGAGAGAATCTCCACCCCCCACGGCCCGGTCCAACCGGCGGAGCGCAGCGCCGTGACGAAGCCGCGCAGGTCGAAGGATCCCTGTCCGCACAGGCGGCGTCGGTCGCGGGTGTCCTCGAAGAGGGTTCCGGCCACGTCGGAGTCGGCGTCACTGAGCTCGACGCCGATGATGGAGCGGAGCGGGACCGCGGCAAGGGCGGCGGGCGGCGTGTGGGCGCGCTCCGTGTGCCACACGTCGATGATCAGTCCCCCGGCCTCGTGGCCCGCGTCCTGCACCAGACGCAGCCCGTCGTGGACGGTCTTGATGTTGGACCAGGGGAGGAACTCGAGGCCGACCTTCGTTCCCGCCTCTTGCGCTTCCGCGGCGAGCGCCGCGAACTCGCTCACCCAGCGGTCGTGGTCCCACGGCGCACCGGTGACGTCCGGCCCGACCTTGATGTGCCGGGCGCCGAGCGCCTCGGCCGCGGACAGCAGGTCCCGTCGTACCTTGTCCGAGTCTTGTCGCAGCGGCCCGTCGGTCCACCAGTCGGTCAGGAGCTCCAGCTCGAGGTGGACCATGCCGTTGTCCTCGAGCAGGGAGCGAATCCCGCCGATCCCGTACTCGCGCTCGGCGGCGAACAGGTCCGCGTGATTGAGCCCCAGCCCCCGAAATCCCGCCGCGGCCGCGGCCGCGACACGTTCCGGCAGCGGTAGCGGGCTCCGCTCGTCACCGCGCAGCGGGGCCGCATCACCCGCCGTCGTCCAACAGGTGGCGAGAAGGTCCTCCATCGGTTTCTCCCGTCAGTGTGAACGGTCGAGGATCGTCCTGAGGTACCCGGCGCTGGACCGCACGTCGGCGACCGGTCCCTCGCCCGCGGGCTCGCCGGTGAGGACGGTGTCCTGCTCGAGGGTGTACCAGCCGTCGTAGCTGTGCGCCCGCACGTGCCCGACGATGGCGGGGACGTCGACGTCCCCGGTTCCGAGCGGCCGGTACATCCCCTGCCGTACGGCCTCGGTGTACGTGAGCCGGCCGGATCGCACCTTCGCCGCGACCGCCGAGTCCACGTCCTTCAGATGGAGATGCGCGATCCGCTCCGGTGCCTGCCGCGCGAGCTCGGCCGGGTCGGTGCCACCGATGAGCAGGTGACCGGTGTCCAGGCACAGCGAGATCGACGAACCGTCGAGGACCCGCTGTACCTCGTCGCCGGTCTCGACCATGGTGCCCACGTGCGGGTGCAGCACCGCCCGGACGGCTCGCGACGCGGCCAGCGTGGTCAGCCGGTCCAGGTTGGACAGCAGCGTCACCCAGCCGTCGTCGTCGAGTGCGGGGCGGGTGTCATAGCCCTCGGCGCCGGTGACCGCCGACAGGACGAGGACGCCGGCCTCAGCGGCGACGTAGCCGTCGAGGATGCGGTCCACCTCGGGAACCGGGTCGTGCCCGGCCACGTGCAGTAGCGCGGGGGTGAACCCGCCGACGGCCCTCAGCCCGTGCCGCGACAGGACCTTCGCCATCGCAGCGGGCTCGCTCGGCAGGAATCCGTCCGGTCCGAGCTCCGTCGCCGTCAGGCCTACCTCGCGCATCTCCCGGAGCACCCGCTCGGAAGCCAGCTGGTAACCCCAGCCGGGCACCTCGCAGACACCCCAGGAGATCGGGGCTCCGGCGATCTTGTCCGTGCCGGTGCTCATCCGCGTACCTCCTCGATCCGGACCGGACGGTGCTCCCGCACGGACAGTGCGCAGGCGTCGGCGATCCAGTCGGCCTCCAACGCGTCGGCCACGGTGCAGGGGGAGGGGCGGGTTCCGGCGACGACCTCGGTGAACGCTTCCAGCTCGGCGCGGAACGCCGGCAGGAAGCGGTCCATGAAGAACCGATGGGGCTCGCCGGCGGGGAAGGTGACACCGGGCTCGACAGAGCGCAGCGGCAGCTTGTCCTCCAGCCCGGCGGCGATGCTGTCCTTCGACCCGTGCACCTCCAGCCGGACGTCGTACCCCCGGGCGTTGTACCGGGTGTTCGATACCACGCCGAGGGTCCCGTCCTCGAAGGTGAGGATCGTGGCGGAGGTGTCGACGTCGCCGTACTCGGCGAAGAACTCCTCGCCCCGGTTGCTGCCGGTGGCGTAGACCTCGGCCACCTCGCTGCCGGTCACCCAGCGCAGGATGTCGAAGTCGTGCACCCCGCAGTCCCGGAACATGCCGCCTGAGACCGCGACGTACGCCTGCGGCGGCGGAGCGGGATCGAGCGTGGTGGACCGGACCGTGTGCAGCCACCCCAGCTCACCGCTGCGGACCTCGGCGTGCACCGCGGCCATCGCGGCGTCGAACCGGCGCTGGAAGCCGATCTGGACCGGCACGTCGGAGTCCTGCACGTGTCGCAGCACCGCCGCGCCTTCGGCGCCGCTCCGGGCGACCGGCTTCTCGCAGAACACGGGTACCCCCGCGTCGACGGCCGCGACGATGAGCTGCGGGTGGGCGTCGGTCGACCCGGCGATGACCACACCGTCGACGCCGGCGGCGAGCAGCGCGTCCGGTGAGTCGGCCGGCTCCGCGCCGAATCGTTCCGCGACCTGTTTCGTCGCGGTCGGCGCTTTGTCGGTGACCACCAGAGAGTCGACGGCGGGCAGGTCGGTCAACGTACCGGCGTGGAAGCCGCCGATCCTGCCCAGCCCGATGAGTCCGAGGCGCATGATGAGTGACCTTTCGTGGTTAGGGGGCTGTCAAGGCCCAGTCAGGATTCGCCACCGCCGCGAGCCGGCGTCCGGCGAGCACGCCGACAATCCCGCGGGCGGCGTCGGCGAACGTGGAGGCCGTGGCGCGCCGGGTCAGCCCCATCACATGCGGGGTGAGCACCACGTCGGGGCGGTCGAACAGCGGATGGTGCTGTGGTGGTTCGGGGTCGAAGACGTCGAGTCCGACGCCGGCGAGCTGCCCGGACTCCAACGCGGCCAGGGCGGCATCCAGGTCGAGCAGCCCTCCACGGCCGCAGTTGACCAGGATCGCCCCGGACCGGGTGCGGGCCAGGAATTCGTCGTCGACGAGGTGATGCGTCTTCTCGGTCAGCGGCGCATGCAGCGTCAGCACGTCGCTGCCGGCGGCGAGCTGGTCGAGGTCCGCGCACGCGACGTCGGGGGGTGGCGGACTGAACGGGTCGTGCGCGAGCACGTGCATGCCGATCGCCGTCGCGAGCTCGCCCACCCGCTGCCCGATCCGGCCGTACCCGATGATGCCGATCGTCGCGCCGTCCAGGTCGCCGACCACCAGCCGGTCCCGTTGCCGCCAGCGGCCCTCCCGGACGAGATCCGTCAACGGCCCCAGCCGCTTGACGAGGTGCAGCGCCAGCGCGAGGACGCCCTCCGCGACGGCCCGGGTGCCGCTGCCGGGCGTGATCACGACCGGGATCCCCCGGGCAGTGGCCGCGGCCAGGTCGATCCGGTCGACCCCCACGCCGGTGCGGGCCAGCACCCGCAGCGCCGGGGCGCGATCGAGGAAGTCGGCGTCCACCATCGCATCGGCGCGCGCGATGGCCCCCACGGCGACGGCGAGGTCGGCCTCGGTCGGCTCGGCGACGAACGCGATGCCGGCACCGAGGACTCCGGTGACCAGTGCCGGATCCACCGAGCCGAGGGCAACGACGACAGGACGGTTCACACACATGACGCGGCCCCTCCTACCGGTCGCCGAATGTCGCGCCGGAAACCGCCGGCACCCGCTGCCACGTGCCGCTGTCGGCGGAAGCCGCGGCGGCCGCGATCACCTCGGCCACCTGGTGCGCATCGTCGACGGTGGAGTTGCGGAGCTCCCCGCCGGTCGCCGCGACGAGGAACTTCTTCGCCTCGATGACCTTGAGGTCGTCGTACCCCATGCTGTTACCGGGGCCCGGCTGGAAATGCGCGTAGTCGCCCAGGTGAGCGTTGCCCAGCACCGTGGTGTAGCCGTAGTGCGGACCACCGCGACCGATGCAGACGCGTAGCTCGTTCAGCTGCTCGAAGTTCCAGGCCGCCGAACCCTCCGTTCCGTAGATCTCGAAGCCGAGCCCGCACTGCGGGCCGACGATGACGCGTGACGCCTCCAGCGTCCCGACCGCACCCGCGGCCCGCGAGTGCGGCGCGAAGCGCACCAGCGTGGCCGCGTAGTCGTCGTTCTCCACGGTGCCCATCTCTCCGTCCTCGATGACGGCGAAGTGGGTGCCGGTGCCCATCGGCAGGATGGGCCGCTCCGTGTAGACGGTGGTCGTCAGCGCGTTCACCTCGCTGATCGGCCCGACGACGTACTGCACGAGGTCGACCACGTGGCTCAGCAGGTCACCGAGGGCTCCGGCGCCTGCGAGGTCGCGGACGAACCGCCACGACAGCGCCCCCTTCGGCTCGGAGGCGTAGCCGGAGAAGAACACGGCACGGACGTTCGTGATCCGGCCGAGGTCACCGTTCGCCACGAGCTCGCGGACCCGCTCCACGGCCGGCGCGTGGCGGTAGTTGTAGCCGATCGACGTGACGACGCCCGCCTTGCCGGCGGCCGCGGCGACATCGGCCGCGTCGTTCGCGTCCCGCCCGACCGGCTTCTCGATCCAGAACGGCTTGCCGGCCTCGGCGGCCGCGACGCCGATCTCCCGGTGCAGGCCGGTGGGCGCACAGATCGACACCACGTCGACGTCCGGGTCGGCGAGAACGTCGCGGTAGTCGGTGCTGGTCTTGGCGTAGCCGAGGACGTCACGGGCATACTCCGCCCGGTCCGGCGCCGTGTCCGCGGCATGCACCAGCCGCGGCCGCAGCCCCAGTTCGGGATAGACCGACGGCACCGCCTGGTACGCCCGGGTGTGCAGCTTCCCCATCCAGCCGACGCTGATCAGTCCGACGCCGATGTCGCTGTTCGTACCTGTCATGACGGGGTTCTCCTGTCTGAGTCGTGTTGCGACCGGGCGCGCCCGAGCTCGGCCGCGAGGGCGGCCGCCAGCAGGGTGGAGTCGGAGCCGACGGCAACGAAGGTCCAGCCCTCCTCCTGCCGGGCGGCCGCCGCGGCCCCGTCCGGGACCAGCAGCCCGCAGCTCTTGCCGTGGCGCTGAGCGGCTGTCCGCACCCGATCGAGCGCGGCCAGGTAGCTGGGGGCCCGCACATCGCCCGGCACCCCGAGGTCGTGGCTGAGGTCGCGCGGCCCGACGAACAGCACGTCGACCCCGTCCAGCGCGGCGATCTCCTCGACCTGCGCGACAGCTCTCGCCGACTCGACCTGTACGACGACCAGCACCTCGCCGTCGGCCCGATCGAGGGCGCCGGGGTCGAGGCCGAAGCGGCAGGCCCGGTTGTAGGTGGCCACGCCCCGGTCGCCGTCCGGCGGGTACCGCAGATGCCCGACCGCCTCGCGGACCTCGGCGGCGGTGTCCAGCCGGGGCAGCATGACGCCGGCCGCGCCCAGGTCGAGGACCCGGCCGAGCCGGATGCGGGCGGCGGATTCCACCCGGACCACGGTCGGTACGCCGTACGCGGCGCCGGCCAGGACGACCGGGCCGACCTGCTCCTCGCCGCCCGCTCCGTGCTCCAGGTCGAGCAGCAGCCAGTCCACACCCGCGGCGGCACATACCTCGGCAGTGACCGCCGAGGCGGTGCCGACGAAGGTGCCCACGGTCTTCTCGCCGGCGCTGAGGCGGGTGCGCAGCCGGCCGTGGTCCAGTGGCGAGCTCATCCGTGCCACCTCTGGAGTCCCAGGCCCGCTTCGTACTCGGCGCGGAGGTGCGCGACGGTCTCCTGTGCGGAGACCTCGGCGGGGGCGACGTCCCACCAGGCACCGGCGCCGGGCAGGTCGGCGTGCGGGATGGTGGGTACGACGATGACGACGGGTCCGTCGTGGTCGCGGGTGTCGGCGAGCGCGGCCCGCACCTGTGCGGCGGTGGTGGCCCGGATGGCCAGCGCGCCCAGGCCCCGGGCGACCTCGACGAGGTCGACGCGCAGGTACTCGCCGTCCAGCCGCCCGGGCTTCGCCGCGGCGTCGGCGAGGTCGAGGCCGCCGTCCCGGTAGCGGAACTCGTTGCCGAACTCGCGGCCGCCGCGGCCCATCTGCAGCCGGTGGATGACCTGATAGCCGTGGTTCTCGGGGATGACGACGGTGACCGCCAGGCTCTCCTGTGCGGCGGTCACCAGCTCGGTGGGGGCCATCAGGAACGTGCCGTCCCCGACGAAGGACACCACCCGCTTGCGGCGGTCCGGTTCGGCAAGCCGGACGCCCAGGGCTG
>DASXRB010000422.1:0-2564 GCA_036506875.1 Kribbellaceae bacterium
GGCGTGCCATTCGGCGATTCTAAAACAGAGATTCATTGACCGTAGACGGCGAGAGCTTCTAAAGTCCACATGTCTTGGTTATAGAGTCTTGGTGGCTCTCCCGGCCAGCGCGGCGACCGCTGGATCCGGCGGTCCGGCCTCCTGCCGCCGGGCGGGCCGAGAGGAGGCGACCATGCGGTCGTCCAGATCCAGATCCGTCTTCTCCATGCCCATGACAGCGCTGCGCGTCGGCTGGGTAGCCGCCGTCGCGGCCGTGTCGCTGGTGCTCGCCACGGCACCGGCGTCCGCCGCGACCTGGACCATCGTCGCCAGCCCGAACCCCGGCAGCGCCGACAGCGTCCTGTTCGGCGTCGACGCCGACTCGCCGTCCAGCGCCTGGGCGGTCGGGTACGCCGACGCCAGCTCCAGCCCCTGGCGGCGCCCGATGATCCAGCGCTGGGACGGCACCGGGTGGTCGGCGGTCGCCACTCCGGCGCTGAGCGACTACGCGATCCTGTACGCCGTTGACGCCAGCACCGCTGCCAGCGCCTGGGCGGTCGGCGCGGTCGGCTCCCAGGCGCTGATCGAGCGCTGGGACGGCAGCGCCTGGACCGTGCTGCCCGGCCCGACCCCGCCCGGCGCGACCAACACCGAGCTGCGCGAGGTCAAGGCCGTCACCGCGGACGACGCCTGGGCGGTCGGCACCGCGTTCGTCCCCGGCGCCAGCCCCAGCACCCGCACACTCATCACCCGGTGGAACGGCGCGGCCTGGACCGCCGTGCCCAGCCCCAACCCGGACCCGACCCGCAACCTCCTGGTCGCCGTGGACAGCATCGCCCCCGACGACGCGTGGGCGGTCGGGAACATCGGCGACGACGGGTACGGCGGCGGCACGGTCGCCGGGCTCGTGCTGCACTGGAACGGATCGTCCTGGTCCCGGGTCACGATCCCGACCGGCGGCGGGTTCAGCATCATCGAGCTGCGCGACGTGGTCGCGCTGGCCGGCAACGACGTGTGGGTGGTCGGCACCGCGTTCAGCTGGAGCGCGTTCAGCTTCGTCCCGTACGTCCTGCACTGGAACGGGCAGAGCTGGCAGCACGGCAGCATCCCGGCCCCGCCGGCGGGCGGCTTCCACGGCGTGACCGCGCTGTCCGCCACCAAGGTCTACGCGGCCGGCCAGAAGAACTCCGGCCAGACCCTGGTGGCGCGGTGGAACGGCGCGACCTGGATGACCGAGTCGACGCCCAACCCGTCCGGCTCGAGCGGCCTCTACGACGCCGCGGCGGCCGGGCCGGGCACGGTCTGGGCGGTCGGCGACCGCACGAGCAACTACAACCGGCGCACGCTGACGCTCCGGGCCACCGACGGCTGACCACCACCCGCGGCCACCGCACCGGGCCGCGCCGGCGGCTCGTCAACCCGACGCCCGCCGGCCGCTCGTGGGCCCGGCGTGCGCGCCGGGCCCGCGGGCGCGGCCCGGTCAGGACGGGTCGGGCGGCGTTCGATGCCGGCGAGGAGATCCTTGACGGCGTCGTCGCCGAGCGCGCGCAGGTGGTGCGCGAACTGGTTCGCCCGCTCGTTCAGCCCCCGGTAGGTCAGCCGTTCGCCGCCGCATTCGACCGCGACCTGGCCCGCGCTCTCGACCGTTGCGTGTCCGAAGTAGACCTGTCCAGAGTGGATTAACAAACCCGAACCGGACAGTGGCCGTAACACGAACCGAACATTCAGGGAAAACATGGCTACCGACGCCCGTTTATCGCGCGCAAACCCCGAATGTCTGGTTACCGCCTCGCGGCGGAACGGGATCGTCTACCTGGCCACGGCCAGCCACAGTTGATCGGCCCATTGCCGGCCGCAGGTGGACTGGATGACCCGCGTACCGATCGTCTGCCCCCGCTGCACCATGCAGAGCTGGCTGTTGATGTTCTGGTACTGGTTGAGCTGCGGTCCCACGCCGTATGCGTACCAGACCTGGTCGTTCCAGTACTCGTTGCACGTCGTCACGATCGCCGGGTTCTCACCCGTGCCGCGGATGGCCAGGCACAGGCCGGTCGCCACGTTCTTCAACTGGTAGTAGCCCCTGCGCTCGACCACCTGGAACCAACGCTGCTCGCTCACATTGCGACACCGGTCGCCGTAGACCGCCCGCTCGCCCGGGCCGGGCGTCACCGTGAGGCACAGACCCGAATTGATGTTGCTGATCTCGTACTGGACCGCGGCACGCGCCGGTGCCGGCATCGCCAGCATGCTCGCCATGGCCCCGATCACGGCCGCCGCCGAGCCAAGGTGTCTGAGCATCTGCATCGTTCCTCCCCCGTGACGGAAACGGATTCCGCAAGCGTGATCCGGCTCACGAACCAAACGCAAAGCCTTTGCGCATTCACGAAACCAGCCCGGCGAGCCGCCACAGTCGGGATCGGGCCCATCTCCACAAGTCACTGATGATCACGGGACGGCGCCGCGAAGCCGGCGACTGATACGAGACACTGCCGGTCATGCGGACTGGTGCCAGCTTCACCGCGGAGACGATGGCGCTGCAGAGAGCGTTTGAATCCCGCCGTCCGGTGACGAGCCGCTTGTTCGTC
>DASXRB010000423.1:0-4016 GCA_036506875.1 Kribbellaceae bacterium
ACGGCGAGTCGGGCCAGCCGGGCAGCCGGAAGACCGCGCGATCGACCCGAGCCCAGTTGCCGCGATCGGCGTTGTACTTCTGGGCCTGGTGGCTGTAGCCGAGCCGCCGAGCCTGGGCGGCGCTGAAGTATCCGGCCTGCCGGTATGCGAGACCGTGAAGCCGCCGCCGAAGCCCAACCCGATCAGTCACCATCTCGCCCATGATACAGAGAATCTTTAGTTTGTGCTTGGATCGGATCCTGAAACTAAAGATTCTCGATACTTCAGGCCGCGCCGTCGGCGACGTAGTGCATGGGGTCGCCGGCGCCCAGGTCGGTGATGCCGGCGCTGTCGAGGGCGCCCGCGATCAACGTACGACGGGCCGCCGCGAAGGTGAGGACGTGCGCCACCATCCCGCCGTACGTGAACACCCGCGGCGGCGTGCAGGTCGAGTCGACGAAGGTCTCGTCGAACCGGCCCTCGTCGTTCAGCCGGCGCACCAGGTCGGCGAACCGCGGCCCGGCCGCGTCGTACCGCTCCCGGAGCTGCGACAGCGACACCGCCCGGCCCGACTCCGGGAACTCGAACGGCTCGTCGTCGACGGACGCCAGCCACATCTCCAGCTGCCACACGATCCGGTCCAGCTGCCGGCGCAACGTCAGCGGCAGCTCGTCGATCGACTCGACGGACAGCTCGATCGGCTTGTCCAGCACCTCGTTGTCCAGCCGCGACGCGCATTCGATCATCCGGCCGGTCAGCCACACGTGGTGCTCGACCATCCGCACCAGAACGTCCATGCCCCTCACCTTTCTGAGCGCCGGCAGGCGGAGACCTCCCGGCGGATGGAAGTGGACCCCGCTCGGCGCTTCGAGGAAGAACCGGTGCGTCTCGCGCCGCCGCCAGTCGCTCGGCGTCATGCCGTACGCGCGCGAGAAGGCCCGGGTGAACGCCTCGTGCGAGCCGTACCCGGCCTCGACCGCGATGTCGAGCACGCCGTCGGCACTGCTCACCAGCCGGTACGCCGACCGCTCCAGCAGCACCCTCCTGCGGAACGCGGCCGGCGACTCACCGGCGACCGCGGTGACGACGCGGTCGAAGTGGAAGCGGGAAAGGTACGCCCGGCGGGCGAGGTCGGCGGCCGTCGTGTCGTGGTCGTCCAGGCTTTCGGCCACCACGTCCACGAAGGTCGCGAACACATCCGTCGAGCTCATGGCATCCACCTTCACCGAACACGAGCACGCACTGCTTGATCGAGTTTGCTCTACTCGCGCGAGCTCAGCACACGTCCCGGCACACCGTCAGCAGGAGCCGAGGCGGACCGATCGCACGGCAGCGGCGTGCCGCGCCGCCGCGACCGGGCGGTAGGCGTAACCGAGCCGGCGGTAGACCGCGATCGCCGATTCGTTGCCCGAGTCAACCATCAGGGCAACGCGTCCGCACCGGGCCGCGAGCTTGGCGGTGACGAAGCCGCAGACCGCCCGGGCCACGCGTAGGACTCCGGCGCGGCCGCCTCCAGCAGAGCCGTCACCCAGTCATCGTCATCGATCCACTCCACAGCGCCGGGCACCGGTGCGGCCGCCGAGCAGTCCATCCAGCCGAAGGCCGCGACGAAGTCCAGCCCGTCCACCCGCTCGGCCAGCTGCCGGACGACCTCTTCCGGACCGAACGGCCGGTACGACGGCCCCACCTCGCCGAACACGTAGGACACCAGCGGCGCCAGATCGTCGATCGGACCACGCACGGCAAGCCGGTCCCGCCGGGAGATGTCCGGCGCCGCGACCGCGACCGCGTCACCGAGCCGCCACGCCCGCGCTCTTCGCAGCCCCTGCCCGGCCCACAGCACGAGCGAGTCCCCGGCACCCGCCTCGGCCAGCTCGGAAACCCCCAGGATCTCCCGGACGCCGCGCGTCATAGCCACTGTCACAGGTGACAGTTTGAACGATCACGGGCGCTGGATGGCGAAAGGCTGGAGGTTGGAGTAGCCGCGGACGGAGATCCGCCGCAGCCGGCGCACGACGTACGACGGATGGCCGTCGAGGGCGAGCGCGAACTCCCGGTCGGCCATCACCCGTCCCGGCTTGGCCTCCGCGGTGAGCCGCGACGCGAGGTTCACCACCGGTCCGTAGATGTCGCCGAGCCGGATCAGCACCCCGCCGTACGCGAGGCCGATCCGCAGCTGCGGCAGGTCACCGACGCTTTCGGTCTCCTCCTGCAGCGACAGCGCGATCTCGGCCCCACGGACGGGCTCGTCGGCGACGAACAGCACCTCGTCGCCGATCGACTTGATCACCCGGCCGCCGTTGCGCGCGACGACATCGGCGGCCATGCCCTCGAACCGCTCGATCAGCTCGGCCAGCTCCGGCTCGGTCAGCCGCCGGCTGAGCCGTGTGTAGCTGACGATGTCGGCGAACCCGACGACCCGCACCCCGTGCGACAGCTCGTCCGTCGACGCGATCGCGCGCCCCGCGGCGGCCGCCAGGTGCCGCCGCCACACGTAGGTCTGCAAGCGCTCCATCGCGGGCAGCAGCAACCCGGCGACGTCCAGCGCCTCCTCGGCGCCCAGCTCGGACCCGGCCAGCAGCGTCAGGAACATCGCCGACTGCCAGGACGCCAGCCGGGACTGGGTCTGCCCGAGCTTGCGGGCCAACGCGGACTCCATGGCGGGCTCGACGAACCCGTCCTCCTCGAGCGCGACCATCAGCCGCGCCGCCTCGACGTCCCCGTCGGTGAACGCCACCTCGTCGTCCGGCACGGTGGCGAAGCCGACCGCGTGCCAGATCCGCTCGGCACGGTCTATCGAGATCCCGGCTCGCTGCGCGACCTCGCTGCGGGTGAACTTCCGCTCGCCGCCGAGCAGCGCCTCCTCGAACCTGCGCTGCAGCTCGGCCAGGTCGGCCGGCGGATGGTCAGCTTCGGCCACGTCTCTCCGCGATGGTCTGGTCGATCGCGCGGCGGAACCCGGGGATCCGGCTGGTCAGCCGCTCGAAGCTGTCCTTGGTGAAGTGCAGCAGCTCCATCCGCGACCTCGCGGTGACCGTTGCCGTACGCAACGTGTTCTCCCGGACCGCGACCTCGCCGACGATCTCACCGGGCCCGAGCTCGGCGATCTCCTCGCCCTTGACCCGCACCGAGGCCGTGCCGCTCAGGATCAGGTACGCCGCGTCGGCGGGGGTCAGCTCCATGATCAGCGACCATCCGGCCGGTACCGAGACCTCCTCCCCCGCCCGGAAGATCTCCTTGATCTCGCCACCGGTGAGGTCTGCGAACAACGGCAGGTCGCGAGGTGATGTCTTACCCAGCATCACTGCGGTCCTTCCCTGCGGCGCCGCCGGGACGCCTTGACTGGACGGATGTACCAGGCGGATGTTTCCGCCCGGTAACTCTAACGGCCGACAGGGTGCCGGGGTGACGGCGTCCACAGGACTCTAAGTACGACGGGCGGGCGGCGCCGTGCTGGCGCGCATCACGACGTCGCCACGCACGCGCTGGACCCGCCGGCGTGCGGACGGCTCGGCCAGGACGAGCTCCATCGCACGCACCCCGAGCTCGTCCAGCGGCAGCCGCACGGAGGTGAGCGGCGGTCGCAGGTCGCGCACGATCGGGATGTCGTCGAACCCGGCCAGCGACAGCTCCGCCGGCACGTCGACGCCGCGGTCCCGGCACGCGCTCAGGGCCCCGATCGCCATCACGTCGCTCAGCACGCAGACCGCGGTCACGCCGAGCCCGCGGTCCAGCAGCTCGCTCATCGCGGCATACCCGCCGTCCCGCGTGAATCCGCCGTCCACGACGTGCGACGCCGGCAGCTCCACTCCCGCCGTGTCCAGCGCGGACCGCAGCCCGGCCAGCCGGTCCGACACCGTGATCAGGCGCGGCGGCCCGCTGATCACCGCGAACGACCGGTGCCCCTGGTCGAGCAGCGCCTGCGCCAGGTCGGCGGCCCCCTGCGTGTTGTCCGGTACGACCACATCGGCCGGCAGCGTGCTGTGGTTGCTCACGCACGCCACCCGGCCACCGGACTCCCGGTACACCGACAGCTG
>DASXRB010000424.1:0-2074 GCA_036506875.1 Kribbellaceae bacterium
GCGACGACTACGTCACGAAGCCGTTCAGCCTGGACGAGCTCGTCGCCCGGGTGCGCGCGCTGCTGCGCCGCTCCGGGCACCGCGAGGAGACCGCCGCCGACGCCGCCGTGCTGCGGTACGCGGACCTGGAGCTCAACGAGGACTCCTACGAGGTGTTCAAGAGCGGGCAGCCGGTGCAGCTGTCGCTGACCGAGTTCAAGCTGCTGCGCTGCCTGCTGGAGAACGCCGAGCGGGTGCTCTCGAAGGCGCAGATCCTGTCCGCGGTGTGGAACTACGACTTCGCCGGCGACGCCGGTGTCGTGGAGTCGTACATCTCGTACCTGCGCCGCAAGATCGACACCGGCGAACCCAAGCTCCTGCACACCGTCCGCGGCGTCGGCTACGTGCTGCGCACGCCCCGGGGGCAGGGGCGATGACGCCCCCCGCACCGGCCCAGCCGCCCCTACCGCGCCCGGTCCGCGCGAGCCGCATCACCGACCGCTGGCCGCTGCGCGTCACGCTCGTCCTGGCGCTGCTGACACTCGTCACCGGGGCCCTGCTGGCGTCGGGTATCACCGCGACCGCACTGATGCGCGGCTACCTGCTCGAGCGCGTTGACGCCCAGCTCGAGGACGCCGCGATGCCGATGACACACGGGCCTGGCGAGCTCGAGGACGGGCCGGGCCGAGGCCGCCGCCCGCCGAGCCTGTTCTACGTGCGGTACACCAGGGCGGACGGATCGGTCCACGACTACCCGCCGATCACGCGCCAGGCGCAGGGAACACCTGCTTTGCCCGCCCTGACGATCGACCAGGTGAACGCGCGCGGATTGCATCCGTTCACCGTGGACGACAGCTCCGGTGGCGCCGCGTGGCGCGTGATCGCGGTCCCGCTGCCTAACGGCCGTGCCTCGGCGATGGTCGCGCAGAGCCTCGCCGACATGAACCTCACCGTGCAGCGCATGGTGGGGGTCGAGGTCGCTGTCGGCGTGATCCTTCTGGTGTTGCTCGCCGGGGTCGGGTCTTTCGTCGTACGGCGGAGCCTGCGGGGGCTGGAGGATGTGGAGCACACGGCGGTCGCGATCGCGGGCGGGGACCTGAGCCGGCGGGTGCCGGACCGGGATCCGCGGACCGAGGTGGGCCGGCTGTCCGGGGCGTTGAACCAGATGCTCGGGCAGATCGAGAGCGCGTTCGCGCAACGTACCGCGTCCGAGGCTGCCGCGCGGCACTCCGAGGAGTCGGCGCGCCGGTCCGAGGAGCGGATGCGCCGCTTCGTCGCCGACGCGAGCCACGAGCTGCGCACCCCGCTGACGTCGATCCGCGGCTTCGCCGAGCTGGCCCGGCAGCGTGGCGGTGAGCTGAACCCGGACGAGATGCGCCGGATCGAGGACGAGGCCAAGCGGATGGGCCTGCTCGTCGACGACCTGCTGCTGCTCGCCCGGCTCGACCAGCAGCGGCCGCTCGCGCGGCATCCGGTCGACCTGCTGGAGCTGGCCGGTGACGCCGTCAAGGACGCGCAGGCCGTGCAACCGGAGCGCGCGGTGCGCCTGGAGGTGCTGCCCGGCTCGATCGCGCCGGTGGTGACCGGTGACGAGCCGCGGTTGCGGCAGGTGCTCGGCAACCTGATGAGCAACGCCCTGCACCACACGCCGGTGACCGCGCCCGTGACGCTGGCGGTCGGTACGGCCGACGACGCCGCGGTGGTCGCGGTCCGGGACTCCGGACCGGGTCTGGACGACGAGCAGAAGGCTCGGGTGTTCGAGCGGTTCTACCGCGCGGACAGCGCGCGGACGCGCGGCACCGGCGGCACCGGCCTCGGCCTGTCCATCGTCGCCGCCCTGGTCGCCGCGCACCGCGGCACGGTCGCGGTCTCCGACTCCCCCGGCGGCGGCGCCACCTTCACCGTCCGCCTCCCCCTGGCTCCGGCATGACAGACGTCGACGCAGTACGAGCTCAGTCCAGGTAGTCGCGCAGCACCTGGGAGCGTGACGGGTGGCGCAGCTTCGACATCGTCTTGGACTCGATCTGGCGGATCCGCTCGCGGGTCACGCCGTACACCTTGCCGATCTCGTCCAGGGTCTTGGGCTGGCCGTCGG
>DASXRB010000425.1:0-2359 GCA_036506875.1 Kribbellaceae bacterium
GGCGCTGGGACCAGGCCATCGTCGTCGGCAGCCTGGTGCCGGCCCTGCTCTGGGGCGTTGCCTTCGGCAACATCCTGCGGGGGGTGCCGGTGGACGCGAACGGCGAGTACACCGGCGGCTTCTTCAACCTGCTCAACCCGTATGCGCTGCTCGGCGGGCTGACCACGCTGACCCTGTTCGGCCTGCACGGCGCGGTCTTCCTGGCGCTGCGCACCACCGGCGAGATCCGCGAGCGGGCCGCGCGCACGGCGTCGGTGATCGCGCTGGCGACGGTGCCGGTGGCGGCCGGGTTCCTGCTGTGGACTCAGCTGCGCGACGGCGCGTCGACGACGAGTGTCGCGCTGTCCGCCGCGGCGGCGGTGGCGCTGGTGGCGGCGGTGCTGGCGAACCGGGCCGGGCGGGAGGGCTGGGCCTTCCTGCTCACCGCGGCGACGATCGTGGTGGCGACGGCCGCGCTGTTCGTGACGCTGTACCCGAACGTCATGCCGTCCACGACCGACCCGGCGTTCTCGCTCACCGTGGACAGCGCGTCCTCAACGCCGTACACGCTGAAGGTGATGACCTGGGTGGCGGTGGTGTTCACGCCGATCGTGCTCGCCTACCAGGGCTGGACGTACTGGGTGTTCCGGCGCCGGATCGGCATCGGGGACATCCCGGCCCCGACCGGGCTGCCGCTGCGCGGCGAGGCGAGCGATCCGGTGGCCGGCGGGTGAGACCGTACGACCCGCGGCTGGCGCGGTACGCGGCGGCGACCAGGGGCTACCTGGTCGCCTGCGTACTGCTCGGCCTGATCGCCGCCGGCCTGGTGGTCGCTCAGGCGACGTTGCTGGCGGCAACGATCGTGCGAGCGGTCGGGGGCGCGGGCCTCGCGGAGCTGCGCACCGGCCTGCTCGCGCTCGGTGCCGTGGTCGCGCTCCGGGCGCTCACGACCTGGGCCGCGGACCTGGCCGCGCAGCGCACCTCGGCGGCGGTGAAGTCCCAGCTGCGCGGCCGGCTGCTCGGCCACCTGGTCCGCACCCGCGGCGCCGGCCTGGCCACCGGTGAGGCGACCACCCTGCTGACCCGCGGCCTGGACGCGCTCGACCCGTACTTCGCCCGCTACCTGCCACAGGTCGTGCTGGCGGCCGTCGTGCCCGCCGTGATCCTGACCCGGATCGTGCCCGCCGACCTCGTCGCCGGCGTCACCGTCGCGGTCACGCTGCCGCTGATCCCGGTGTTCATGGCGCTGGTCGGCCAGACGACGGCGGCGATGAACGAGCGCCGGCTCGGCATGCTGACCCAGCTCGGCCGGCACTTCCTCGACGTGCTCGCCGGGCTGCCGACGCTGACCGTGTTCAACCGCGCCCGGGCGCAGGCCGCGACGATCGCGCGGGTCACCGGTGAGTTCGGGCGTACGACGCTGCGCACGCTGCGGCTGGCCTTCCTGTCCTCGCTGGTGCTGGAGCTGCTGGCGACGCTGTCGGTCGCGCTGGTGGCGGTCGGCATCGGGCTGCGGCTGGTCCGCGGCGAGCTCGACCTGCGCACCGCGCTGCTGGTGCTGATCCTGGCGCCGGAGGCGTACCTGCCGCTGCGGCGGCTGGCGGCGCAGTACCACGCCAGTACCGAGGGGCTGGCGGTCGCGAGCCGCGTGTTCGCCGTCCTCGAGCAGCCGGAACCGGCGCGCGGCACCCGCACCGACGTCCCGGACCCGCGGGTCGCGCCGATCGAGGTCGAGGGGCTGACGGTGCGGTACGAGGGGCGGGCCGAGCCGGCGCCGGACCGCTTGTCGCTGACCGTCCGGCCGGGCGCGGTGACCGCGATCGCCGGGCCGAGCGGCTGTGGCAAGTCCACCCTGCTCGCCGTGCTGCTCGGCCTCGTCCCGCCCACCTGCGGACGGGTCGTTGCCGGGGGCATCGACCTGGCCGAGCTGGACCCGGACGCGTGGCGCCGGCAGGTCGGCTGGCTGCCGCAGCGGCCGCACCTGTTCGCCGGCACGGTCGCGGACAACATCCGGATCGGCCGGCCGGACGCCTCCGGCGCCGAGGTCCGCGAAGCCGCGCGGCGGGCCGGGGCGGATGCGTTCGTGGCCGCGCTGCCGGACGGCTACGACACCGTCGTCGGCGACGGCGGGCGCGTGCTGTCCGCCGGTGAGCGGCAGCGGGTCGCGCTCGCGCGGGTGCTGCTGCGGGACGCGCCGCTGATGCTGCTGGACGAGCCGACCGCGAGTCTGGACGCGGCGACCGAGGCCGTCCTCGCCGACGCCATCCGCGCTCTCGCCGGCACCCACACCGTGGTCGTCGTCGCGCACCGGCACGCCGTGCTGGAGTTGGCCGACCACGTCGTCGAGCTCCCGCTCACCGCCGGAGCCGCGGTATGAGCC
>DASXRB010000426.1:0-10846 GCA_036506875.1 Kribbellaceae bacterium
AGCCGGCTGGCCGATCCGGCCAGGCTGCCCGCACCGCTCGAGCCCGTGCTCGACGCCGCCGGCAAGCCGGTACCGGGTGTGGCCCAGGTGTGGCGCATCGGCGCCGACCCGCTCGTGGTCCTTCCGGCGGAGACGATCCGCGCGGTCTCGGAGGCCTTCACGCTGGTCGGCCGCCCGGATGCCGCCGCTGCGACCGGCCCCGACGCCTACGCCTGCGGCGGCTTCACCCGAGAGGTCTGGCGAGCCGCCGGCTCCACGCTGCCGCGCGACTCCGTCGCGCAGTGGCAGACCCTCGGGCGCGCCGATCGCCGGCATCCCCAGGTCGGCGACCTGGTGTACCTCGGCGACCGCCACTTCGGTATCCACCGCGCCGGCGTCTACCTCGGCGCACGGCAGTGGATCGCGGTCAGCTCCGTCACCGGCGACGTGGCGGTCGAGTCGCTGCCCGCCACCGGTGTGTACGCCGTGCGCCGGGCGACGCTGCCGGCTCCCGCGGCCCTGACGTGGGTCCCCCCGACGCTGCCGGGCTGGACGAGGACGGGCTGCGGCGAGGGCAAACCGCCGGTCCCCGTCCTGCCGCGCGGCGGGATCACCGGTACGACGACGACCACGGACACCGCTCTGGTCACCCCGACCGCCACCGGCTCGGCCTGGACCCTGCCGATGGCCGACGGCTCGTACCAGCTGTCGACCGAGTTCGGCGCCACCGGCACCCTGTGGGCCGGTGGCACGCACACCGGGCAGGACTTCGCGGCCGCGGTCGGTACGCCGGTGCGCGCCGCGCTCGCCGGCGTGGTGGCGGTCGAGCACCCCGCCTGGGCCGGGAACCTGGTCCGGATCCAGCACGGCGACGGCCTCGAGACCTGGTACGCGCACCTGTCCTCCGTCGCGGTCCGGCCGGGCCAGCGGGTGACCGCGGGAACGGTGATCGGTGCCGTGGGCGACGAAGGCAACAGCACCGGTCCGCACCTGCACTTCGAGGTGCGCGTCGACGGCGCGCCGGTCGACCCGCTGCCGGTGCTGATACCCGACACGGCACCGGCGCGGTGGGGTGGGTACCGCAACGGAACGATCCCGGCCGCGTCCCTGTGCGCGGTGGCGCCGGGCAGCACGCAGCTGCTGCGCTGCGACGCCGCCGTGGCCTTCCGGCTGCTGGATAGTGCGTACGTCGCGCGGTTCGGCCGCCGGCTGCCGGTCACCGACGCCTACCGGTCGCTGGCCGAGCAGCAGGCGCTGTTCGCGGCGAAGCCGAACCTGGCCGCGGTGCCGGGAACCTCCAACCACGGCTGGGGTCTGGCCGTCGACCTGGCCGGCGGCGTCGAACGGTTCGCGACGGCCGAACACACCTGGCTGGTCGCCAACGCACCCCGGTTCGGCTGGCAGCACCCGCTGTGGGCGCGTCAGGGCGGCAGCCGCCCCGAGCCCTGGCACTTCGAGTTCGGCCAGATCTCCTGACGCGTCAACTGTTGCCATGCGCAACACAGCGATGACTGGACGTAGCGGCCCGTTCGGAGTCATGGTGATCGAAACCGTTATCCAACACGCGGGGGTTGGACGCGATGAGCGCGGAGACCGAACTCGACGAGGTCTGGGCCAAGTACAAGTCGACCGGTGACGCCGAGCTGCGCGACCGGCTGGTGCTGCAGTACGCACCGCTGGTCAAGTACGTGGCCGGCCGGATCCGGTCCGGTCTGCCGGACAGCGTGGACGGGGCCGACCTGGTGTCCGAGGGCGTCATCGGCCTGATGGACGCGATCGAGAAGTTCGATCCGGCACGTGGCCTCCAGTTCCAGACGTACGCCGTACCGCGGATCCGCGGCGCGATCATCGACGGGTTGCGGGCGATGGACTGGGTACCCCGGTCGGTGCGCGACAAGGTGCGCAGCGTCGAACGGGCGCAGGTCGTCCTGGAGACCCGGCTGGGCCGGACCCCGACCGACCCGGAGATCGCCGAGGAACTGGGCATCGGGCTGCGCGAGCTGCGGGACACCTACGCGAGCGTGTCGTTCACCAGCCTCGCCACGGTCGACGACCTGGGTGTCGCCGACGAGGTCGCCTCGACGGGGGCGGACGCGCTCGAGGACGACGAGACCCGGGCCGCGCTGCTGTACTGCGTGCGGGACCTGACCGAGCGGGACAGGATCATCATCGCCCTGTACTACTTCGAGGGGCTGACCCTCGCCGAGATCGGGACGGTGCTGGGGGTCAGCGAGTCCCGGGTCAGCCAGCTGCACACCCGCGCGACGCTGGCGCTGCGGGCCAAGCTGGACACGATGGCCGTGGTCTGAACAAGCCGGAGGCCCGGACCAGACCGGTCCGGGCCTCCCGTTCCCGCGTGCGTCAGGCGCCGAGCGCCCGCCAGGTGCGGGCGTCGACCACGCCGGTGACGGGCAGCCGCTTGCGGCGCTGGAAGTCCAGCACGGCCTTCCTGGTCACCGGGCCGAACCAGCCGCTGACCGGGGTGACCCGCAGCGCCCGCTGGAGGGCGGAGACCGCGGGTCCCCGCGAGCCGTACAGCAGCACCGTGTTCCGGTACGGCGCCAGCGGGTTCGCCGGCGGCGTCACGGGCGGTGTCACCGGCTTGACGGCCTTGAGCAGGGCGCGCCAGGTGGTCTGGGTCATCACCCCGCTGGCGGGCACGCCGTGGGCGCGCTGCCAGGCGGCGACCGCGCGGGCCGTGCCGGCGCCGTACCGGCCGTCGGCCGTGGTGTGCACGGCCTCCTGGACGGCCCGGACGGCGCCGCCGGTGGACCCGCGCCGCAGGATCTGACCCGAGTACGCCGTGAGCTTGCGCAGCAGCGCCGGGGCGCCGGCCGGAGCGGTCACCCGCGGGTACCACGGGCACGGTGCCGTACGCGCGGTCCGGTACGGCGGCGCCCAGTTCAGGTCACGCGGCCTGCAGGGGCCGTAGTCGGGTGCGGCCACCCGGCCGGTCCAGAAGGAGGTACGCCGCATCGCGCCCTCCCAGGACAGCGAGATGTGGATGTGGTCGCGGTGGCAGGTGGTGTCGGACGAGCGGGCCGTCCGCTTTGTACAGCCGCGGTACTCACGCCAGCCGGAGCCCGGGTCGTACGCGCGCCACATCTTGTTGTTCCAGATGATGTACATGACGCCGAGCCGGCGGGCGTTCGCGTACGGGTTGCCCGCGGCGTCCTTGGCCAGCAGCCAGGTCAGTACCGCGTTCGCCTGCGCGGCCCGGGCCGGGGTGCGGACCGAGACCATCCAGTCGATGGCGCGGCCCTCGTTGTGCTCACTGGTCGGGCTGGTGCCGCAGACCCGGTCGATGCCGTAGCTCGTGCCCGGGTAGGTCCGGACGAGCAGCCTGCCGAGCGCGGTGACGCCCGGCTTGGCGTGCGGGTCGCAGGAGGTCACCGGGACGTAGCCGGCGAGCGACTCGATCCCTGCGGGCAGGGTGGTCGGGGTGGCGGGTGGTGCGACCGCCTGGGCGGGAAGTGACCCTGCGGCGGCGGCGCAGGCGGTCAGCAGTGCGGCGCCGGCGGCGAGGCGGACGGATGGTCGTAGTCGGACAGGCATGAACTGGTCTCCAGGAAATCGATCGAGGGCCGTCGGCGGACAGCCGGCACGAGAGAGTCATCGGCTCGGCCGACGCGTCTCTTGAGCGGGCAACAAACCTTTCGGCGGACGGTGAACCCTTCAGTCGGTCGTGCCCCGCGCCGAAGTACAGGTGTCTTGATCCCCCCGCGTCAGATGGGACGTTCCTGTGCGAGCACATGTCAGGTCCGCGCGCGCGTTGCTCCGGAGCTTGGTCGGCCTCGGCAGCTGGGCCGCGGTCGGCGTCGGGTGGTGGTTGGTGGTCCGGCGGCACGCGCAGGTGAGCCCTGCGGCCCTGGTCGCGCTCGGGCTGGTCGCCGTCGTGGTCTGGCTTGTCACGATCGGCTGGGTGGCGCGGAACCGGCGCATCTACCGGGTCAAGGGCTCGCGCAACGCCGTACCCGTTCCGGCTCCGGCTCAGGTGGCGGACCGGCTCGGCCGGCCGCTGGTGATCCTGCCCGGCGCCCGTCGTACCGGCGAGGTCGTGCTGCGTCTCACCGCCGACGGCCGCAAGGCCTACGAGCCCGCCGAGGTGCCGCGATGACACAGTCGATGGAGTTCCTCGGCAACAGCGTGATGATCCGGGTGCTGCTGGCCTTCGTCGCCGCCTACCCGCTGCTCACCGGAGCGACCTGGATCGTCACGTCGCTCATCTACGCCGCCCGGCGCGAACGCGGCGGCGACGACGGGTTCTACGCCATCCCCGACGAGGAGCTGCCGCGCGTCACGCTGCTGGTCCCGGCGTACAACGAGGAGGCGACGCTGGACGGCACGCTGGCCGCTCTGCACGACCTCGACTACCCCGACTACGAGGTGCTCGTGGTGGACGACGGCTCGCCGGACGGCACCGCGGCCATCGCCCGCGAGCACGTCCTCGGCGACGACCGGTTCCGGCTGCTGCGCAAGGAGGTGAACGAGGGCAAGGCGATGGCGATGAACGACGCCATGCCGCTGGTCACCGGCGACATCGTGGTCGTGGTCGATGCCGACGCCAGGCTGCACCGCGACGCGCTGCGCTTCGTCGTCGCGCACTTCGTCCGGCTGCCGCGGGTCGGCGCCGTCACCGGCAACCCGCGGGTGACGAACCGGACCACACTGCTCGCCGAGCTGCAGACCCTGGAGTTCACCTCGATCGTGTCGATCCTGCGCCGCGCCCAGGTGGTGTGGGGCCGGGTGCTCACCGTCTCCGGCGTGATCAGCGCGTTCCGCCGGTCCGCGCTCGACGACGTCGGGCTGTTCGACCCGACGATGCTCACCGAGGACATCGACGTGACCTGGCGGCTGCAGCGGCGCTTCTACGACGTGCGCTACGAGCCGCGCGCCCTGGTCGACATGTCCGTGCCGCCGACGCTGCGCGGCCTGTGGCGGCAGCGCCGGCGCTGGGCCACCGGACTGGTCCAGGTGCTGCGCCGGCACAGCCGCGCCGTCGCCGGCTGGCGCACCCGCCGCCAGTGGCCGGTGCTCGTCGAGGCGATGCTGTCGATCGCCTGGGCACACGGTTTCACCGCGCTGGTCACCTTCTGGCTGCTGTGCCTCGCGGCCGGGGTGACGCCGGTCGGTGCCTCGCCGTTCCCGAACGGCTGGGGCATGCTCATCGCCACCGTCTGCCTGCTGCAGCTTGCCGTCGGCGTGTACCTGGACCGGCGCTACGACAGGTCGATCGGCCGGTCGTTCCTGGTCGCGCCGCTCTACCCGCTCCTGTACTGGGCGCTGATGGCCGTCGTCACGGTCCGCAGCACGATCCCGGCGCTCGTCGCCCGCAACCGGCCGGCGGTGGCTCGCTGGCACACCCCAAGGGAGAGCCTCGCGGCTCCCCCCGACACCACGGTGCTGGCTGCGGACCGGGGGGTCCGCCGGCAGCCGAACCCCAGCTGAGGAGAGTCATGTCTGCCACTTCCGCCTCCCGAGCACCCACCGGGTCGACCCGCCGGGTGCTCCGAACCATCGCGCTGCTGAGCTTGCTCGGATCCGCGCTCGGCGCCGCTACCGCGCCGGCAGCCGGAGCGGCCGGCCCCACGGCGTACGACGGCAACCCGAGTCCCGTAACCGAGTCACCGTCCGGCAAGGTCGACCCCGGCCTCCCGCGCACCGGCGGCACGGTCGTCGACGTCGTGGTGAGCGGCCGGCCCGGCGGGGCCGCGGCCGTCGCCCGCGCCGTCCGTGACGCCGGCGGCACGGTCACGGCCGAGCTGGACCTGGTGCACGGCGTCCGCGCCTCGCTGCCGGCCGGCCGGCTCGACCGGCTCGCCTCGTCCGCGGCCGTCACCGCGGTGACGATGAACCGCGAGATGCAGTTCCAGAGCGGTGGCTACGACGCCGTTGCGGCGACCGGCTCGAACTTCGCGAAGAGCACCGGTGCGACGAACCTCTGGACACCCGACCGGCTCGGCCAGGGGGTCGGCGTGGCCGTGCTCGACACCGGTGTCTCGCCGATGAACGACCTGTCCGGGCGGATCGTGCACGGCCCGGACCTGTCCGGCGAGGGCACGATCATCGACTCCTACGGTCACGGCACCGTGATGGCCGGCATCGTCGCCGGCAGCGGCGCCGACAGCGCCGGGCGCGCCGGCGGCGCCTACACCGGCATGGCGCCGGCCGCGACGGTGGTCGCGGTGAAGGTTGCCGGACGCAACGGTGCGACCGATGTGTCCACGGTGCTGCAGGGCATGCACTGGGTGTCGGCGTACTCCGGCCAGTTCAACATCCGGGTGCTCAACCTCTCGTGGGGTACCCCGTCGACGCAGTCGCCCGAGCTCGACCCGCTCAACTACGCGGTGGAACGGCTGTGGCAGCAGGGCATCGTCGTGGTCGTTGCCGCAGGCAACAACGGTCCGACCAGAGGGAGCGTGCTCAAGCCGGGCGACGACCCGCTGGTCGTCACCGCAGGGGCGTACGACGACAAGCAGAACCTCGACCCCGCCGACGACAGCCTGTCCGCGTGGAGCTCGCGCGGGCCGACGGCGCAGGGCGTGACCAAGCCCGACCTCGTCGCCCCGGGCCGGACGCTGGTCGCCACCAGGTCGTACGCGTCCGCGGTCGAGACCGGGAACCCGAAGGCGCTGGTCGCGCCCAGCTACATCAAGGGCAGCGGTACGTCGGAGGCCGCCGCCGTCACGTCGGGTGCCGCGGCACTGCTGCTGCAGGCCCGGCCGGGCCTGACCCCTGACCAGGTCAAGTACCTGCTCACCTCGTCCGCGCGTCCGCTGGCGGACCGCACCGCCGACGACCAGGGCGCGGGCCGGCTGAACGTCGCCGGTGTGCTGACCGCCGACGCCGGGCCGGCGGTGCGGCAGACGCCGGTCGCGACCGGGCTCGGCTCGATCGAGGCGAGCCGCGGTGGCCGCAACGTGGAGACCGACTGCGACGGCGACGGCACGACCGAGCTGATCCAGGGCGAGATCGACGTCCGTTGCGAGGCCTGGGACGGTGCCGCCTGGACCGGCGCGGCCTGGACCGGAGCCGCCTGGACCGGTGCCGCCTGGACCGGCGCGGCCTGGACGGGCGCGGCGTGGACCGGGGCAGCCTGGACGGGTGCCGCCTGGACCGGCGCCGCCTGGACCGGTGGGACGTGGTCGGGTGCCGCCTGGACCGGTGCCGCATGGACCGGAGCCGCGTGGACGGGGTCCGCGTGGACCGGTGCCGCCTGGACGGGATCCACCTGGACCGGGGCGGCCTGGACGGGCGCCGCCTGGACGACCGCCGAGTACGCCGGCGACGAGGACGCCACGTTCCTCACCGCGTGGTGGGGTGACCGGCCGGGGTACGGCCGCCGGATCCCGGGAGAACGCAGCGAGCCTGCGCCGCCGTGCCGGCAGGTACCGATCCGCTGCTAGGCCGCCGAGAACACACGAGGAGCGACGAATCGCATGAGCGAGCCTCGCACGGCCGCGACAGCCGTCACAGCCGCCGACGCAGGTCGGCGGCTGTGGCGGCTGCATGCACTCGTCGTGGCGGTCATCCTGGTCGGCGCCGGATGCCTCACCGTCGCGGTGCGCGCGGCGGTGCGGATGGACGGGACGCCGGCCGTATGGCGGCTGGCCCTCGTGGCGTTGGTGCTGCTGGTCGGTGAGAGCACCGTGCTGAGCCTGCGGTTCGGCCAGGAGACCTACACCTTCACCTGGTCGGAGGCGGCGATCATCCTCGGCCTGTTCCTGGTGCCGTGGCCGTGGCTGACCGTCGTCGCCCCGCTGGCGGTGGCCGTCGTGCACGCCGTGGCCCGCCGCGACCCGGTCAAGGTGGTGTTCAACGCCGCGTCGATGGCCACCGGCGCGACGGCGGCCCAGCTGGCCTGCTGGCTGGTGACCGACGGGCGTCCGGTACGGGCAGCCGACACGGTCGTCGGTTGCGTCGCGCTGGCCGTCGCGGCGACGGTCGGCTTCGCCTGGAACAGCCTCACGGTGTCGGGCGCGGTCGCGTTCTCCAGCGGCAGGTCGTTCGGCCGCGTCGTCCGCAAGGGCGTCACCCTCAAGCTGGCTGTGCTGGTCGGCAACACGATCGTCGCCCTGCTGCTGGTGACCGCACCGTGGCGCGGCAGCACCATCGTCCTGGTGCCGTTCTCCGTCATGCTGCTGTACCTGGTCTACCGCAGCTACCTGCGGGCCCTCGACGAGCGCGACATCTGGCAGCAGCTCGACCGGACCGCCAGGGAGATCAGCTCGCTGGACGAGGGCGAGGTGGCGGCCATCGCCGTCGCCCGTGCGGCCGAGCTGTTCGAGGCCGAGGTCGTCGAGCTCGCCGTCGTCCCGCCGGCCGGTGCACCCGTCCAGGTGCTGGTCCAGCTCGCCGACGGTAAACAGACGCGGCACCACGACGACCGCCCGGGCGGCGTCTCGCCGGCGGCCGGCTGGGTGGTGACCCCACTGGAGGGCGTGAACGGGCTCGAGGGAACGCTGCGGCTCGGCTTCCCGGTCCAGACCGAGCTCACCGAGCGGCAGCGGCACGTGCTGAAGACCTTCGTACACGGTGTCAGCACGAACCTGCAGAACGCCAGGCTGTACGGCGAGATGCGGGCGCTGGCCGACCGGTACGCCCGGGAGGCGCGGCACGACCCGCTGACCGGCCTGGCCAACCGCAAGTTCCTGTACGAGCACGCGATCGCGGAGCTGCACCGGGCCGACCGCGACGGCACCGAGGTCGGCCTGCTGCTGATCGACCTCGACCACTTCAAGGAGATCAACGACACCCTCGGCCACGGCGCGGGCGACGAGGTGCTGCGCACCGTGGCCGGCCGGCTGAAGCGGGCGGTGCGCAGCTCCGACCTGGTCGCCCGGCTCGGCGGGGACGAGTTCGCCGTCCTGGTGTGCGGGATGGAGAGTGCGGAACAGGCCGAGACGGTCGCCCGCGACCTGCTGCCGCTGCTCGCCGAGCCGGTCGACCACGAAGGCCTGCGGCTCGCGGTGGAGGGCAGCATCGGCGTCGCGGTCTATCCGGACGACGGTACGACGATCGACGACCTGCTGCGCCGCGCGGACGTGGCGCTGTACCAGGCCAAGCAGAGCCGCGGCGCGTTCTCGCGCTACAGCAGCGAGCGGGACGAGTCGAACGTCGACCGCCTGACCCTGGTCGCGGACCTTCGCAACGCGATCGCCGAGCGCGAGTTCCTGCTGCACTTCCAGCCGCAGGTCGACCTGCGGACGGGGCGGGTGGTCGGCGCCGAGGTGCTGGCCCGGTGGCAGCACGCGCGCCGCGGTCTGCTCGGGCCGCAGGACTTCATCAGCGCGATCGAGCACTCCGGACTGATGCGGGAGTTCACCCTGCACATCCTCGACCGGGCCGTCGCCGAGTGCGCCGGCTGGTGGGAGGACGGCTCGACGGCCGCCGTGTCGGTCAACCTGTCCGCGCGCAACCTGCACGACCGCGGGCTGCCCGAGGACGTCGCGCGCATCCTGGGCGCGCACGGCCTGCCCGCCGACCGGCTGCTGCTGGAGATCACCGAGACCACCATGGTCAGCGACGTCGAGGCCGTGCAGGAGGTGCTCGCCGGGCTGCGGCAGGCCGGCGTCGAGCTGTCGGTCGACGACTTCGGCACCGGCTACTCCTCGCTCGCCCTGCTGCAACGGATCGCGGTGAACGAGCTCAAGGTCGACCGGTCCTTCGTCCAGGCGATGAACACCTCCGACGGCGACGCCGCGATCGTGCGCGCGACCATCGAGCTGGCGCACAGCCTCGGGCTGCGGGTCGTCGCCGAGGGCGTGGAGACCGCCGAGCACGTGCGCGCGTTGCGCGCACTGGGTTGCGACCTCGCCCAGGGCTGGTTCTTCGGGCAACCGGCGGACGGTGGCCACATGCGCGAGCTGCTCGGCCTGCCGCAGGACGGCGCGGTGCCCGGATCCGTCGCACCGGCTGGAACCACCGTCCGCTCAGCGTGACCGTCCGTCCTTCAGTCGCGGCGAGCCGGCGCCGATATCCACACCGACACCACCCGCGTGCCGACACGGAGGGTCCGATGGGCTGGATCAGGAACACGAGGCTGGGGCTGCGGCTGGGCATCGCCTTCGCGGCCGTCCTCGCGTTGATGTGCCTCGCCGTGACCGTCTCGCTGGCCGAGATGTCGAAGCAGGAAGATCACCAGCGGCACCTCGTCGCCGACTACGAGCTCGGGGAGTCGATGTCAGAGCTGTCGTACCTCGCCGCCGACTTCAACGGCTGGCAGACGTCGTACGCGATGGAGGCGACCCTGGGCCACCCGGACGCCATCACGACGGGGGCGAGTCGCAAGGAGTTCTCGGAGTCCACCGCGAGGTTCGAGAGCCTGCTGAAGCAGGTCACGGCCGATCAGCGCGACAGCGGCTTCCAGCAGCCGCTGAGCGAGCTCGCGGCGTTGTACCAGGACTACAAGGCGGTCGACGCGCAGATCGTCGCCGGCCTGCGGTCTGCCGACCCGGCCGCCCGCGCCCGCGCCGGCGAGCTCGCCGCGGGGCGCTCGAACACGGTCTTCCAGCAGCTGTCCGGTATCGCCAGCCGGCTGTCGGAGTCGGCCCAGCAGAACGCCGACGACCGGGCCGCCGCCGCGTCAGCCTCTGCGGACCGGGCCAGGCTCGAGCTGATCGCGTGCGCCGTGCTCGCCGTCATCTTGTCCGCCCTGCTCGCCTTGGTGATCACGCGCTCGGTCTCGGGCCCGCTGGCCCGGGTGGCGGGCGCGCTGGCCCGGGTTGCCGAGGGTGACCTGACGGTCCGCATGGCAGACCAGACGGACGACGAGGTCGGGCAGATCGGCCGCGCCCTCAACGAGGCGCTCGAGCGGATGGCGACGACGGTGCGGGCGATCTCGCACGGCTCGCACTCGCTGTCGGCG
>DASXRB010000427.1:0-2915 GCA_036506875.1 Kribbellaceae bacterium
TGGGAGCGTCGACGGGCGGAGTCACCCGTGGCACCGCACAGGCGCCGCGGCGCGACCTTCCACAGGCACGCCGAGAGGACGTTTCCGGAGGGTCCCCCGAGGCCTTACGCTCTGCTCGCCGAGGCGACAGTCGCGCGGCCATCGCCGTCCGTAGGGAGACCGCCCTCGCCATGGAACTGGTAGTCACGCGCCCTGCCCCGGAGCTCGGTACCGACGCTGCCGACCACCCGCATCTGCTCGTCGTCGGCGCCACCGGGAGGCCCGAGTACCGGGCTCCGATCATCGCCGAGCTGGCCGCCTCGTACCCGCTGTGGCTGGTGTCGGAGCACGCTCCCGACTGGGCGCTGCCGCACATCGCGGGCTGGACCGGCTGCGACCTGTCCGACCTCACCGACCCGGCGCCGCTGCTGGCCGCGGTGACGGAGCTGGCCGGCGAGATCCGGATCGGCGGCGCGCTGACGCTCGACGACGACTGCGTGCTGCTGACGTCGTACGTCGTGGAGCGCCTCGGGCTGCCGGGGATGACGCCGGAGACGACGCAGCGCTGCCGGGACAAGGCGCTGATGCGCTCGGTGGTGCAGCTCGCGGGCATCGCCGGGCCGGATGTGCGCAGTGCCGGGTCGGCCGCCGAGGCGGTCGCGGCGGCGGAGGCGATCGGGCTGCCGGTGGTGCTGAAGCCGCGCGCCCAGGCGGGCTCGCGCGGGGTGATCCGGGTCGACGCGCTGGAGGACCTGCCGGACGCGTACGCCGCCGCCACCGCGGTGCCGCAGTGGAGCGCGGACCACGACGGCCGGGTGCTGGTCGAGGAGTTCCTGGACGGCCCGAACGTCAGCCTCGGCTCGGCGGTCGTCGGCGGCGTCGTCCACCCGCTGGTGGTCGCGCGGGTGACCACCGCCTGCGCGCCGTACTTCACCGAGACCGACCACCTGCTCGACGGCCACGACCCGCTGTTCCGGGACGACGCGTTCCTGGCCATGGTGCGGGACGTGCACGCCGCGCTCGGCATCACGTGCGGCACGACGCTCAGCCAGTGGTGCCTGACCTCGCGCGGGCCGCGCCTGATCGAGGTCAACGCCCGCCTCGGCGGCGACCTGGTCCAGCAGCTCGGCGGCCCGGTGAACGGTGTCGAGCCGGTCCGGATCGCGGCCGACGTCGCCATGGGCGTGCCGCCGCGCACCACGCGCACCCCGGACGGCGCCATGGCGATCACGTTCCTGCTCGCGCCGCACGACCTGGTGGTGACCACGCTGGGCGTGCACGGGTCCACGGTCCCCGGCACACAGGTCGAGCTGCTCGCCCAGCCCGGCGACACCCTGCTGGTCCCGCCGGCCGGCAAGCCCCGCTACGCCTACGTCGTCGCGCACGGCTCCGACGTCGCCGAGTGCGTCGGCCGCCTGCGGCTCGCCACGGCCACCGTCACGTTGCAGGGCATCGCGGCGGCCGCCGTGACCGAGACGGCGGTCTGACCACCGGCCCGGGCTTCAGCGCCCGCCGAGCCAGCCGTCGGTCTCGGCGTGCAGGCGGGCCTTCGTGGGCTCGGGAGCGTACGACGCGTCGATGGCGGTGTGGTTCAGCGCGGCGAGCGTGTGGTCGTCGTACCCGAAGGTCTGGCGGACCCGGGTGAGCTCGGTGGTCAGGTCGACGCCGAGCACGTTCGGGATGTCGGTGCTGACGGTCACCGCGAGGCCGGCGTCGAGGAGGCGCGGCAGCGGGTGGGCGTCGTACGACGGGACCAGGCCGAGCGCCACGTTCGACGACGGGCAGACCTCGAGCGGGACCCGCCGGTCGCGCAGCTCGGCAACCAGCTCCGGGTCGTCCAGCGCGCGGATGCCGTGCCCGATCCGCTCGGCGCGTCCGGCGCCGAGCAGCTCCCGGATGCTCTCCGGGCCCTCGGTCTCGCCGGCGTGGTGCACCAGGTGCAGCCCGGCCTCGGCGGCGCCCTCGACCATCGCCTTGAACGGCGCGAACGGGTAGGACTCGTCGCCGGCCAGCCCGATCCCGGCCACCCCGCTGTACGACGTGGCCAGCTCCAGGGTGCGCGGCGCGCGCTCCGGCCGGCGGCGCGAGTGGTCGAGCAGCAGCGCGACCTCGATCCCGTACGACGCGGAGCCCTCGGCCAGCCCGTCCAGCACCGCCTCCAGCGGCATCGCCGGATCGCCGGTCCGGTCGCCGTGCGCGGAGGCGCTGAAGCTCACCTCGGCGTACGACGTGCCCTGGGCCGCCTCGTCCGCGCAGTACTCGAGCGCGACGCGGCGGAAGTCCTCCGGCCGCCGCAGGCAGGCCCGGATCAGCGCGTTGTTGTCCGCGAAGTCCCGGAACCCGTCGAACGCCGCTCCCCCGGCCAGGTGCTCCGGCACGTCGACCCCGTTCGCGGCACCGAGCTCGCGCAGCGTCGACCAGCGGACCGTGCTCTCCAGGTGGACGTGCAGATGGAGCTTGGGCAGAGATCTCAGGTCACGCACCCGGCAAGGATAGGCACGGACCTCCCCCTTCATTCGGCGTGTGCAATCGCGGGCGGATGATTGCACACGCCGAATGACGGTTCAGGTGGTGGTGACGCCGACGGTGTCGATCAGGAAGTCGGTCTGCAGGCTGGAGTCCTCGGTGCTGACGAACCTCAGCGTGACGGTTCTGCCGCGGTAGCTGCCGAGGTCCAGCGTGCGCAGAACGTACGAGCTGCCGGCGTTGACGTTCGACCAGGTGCCGAGCGTGGTGGTCGTCGTACCGTCGACGACCTGCACCAGGAGCTGGTCCCACACGGTCGAGCCGGTCTCCGCGGTCACGATCCGCAGGTAGAAGCCGAGCGTGGCCGTGCTCACCCCGGACGGGACGGTGAGCTGCTGGGACAGGGTGTCGGTGTTGGTGACGCCGTTGCCGCCCATCCACGCGTACCAGCTGCCTTTCCCGACGGGTCG
>DASXRB010000428.1:0-1580 GCA_036506875.1 Kribbellaceae bacterium
CAACAACGCGAACACGGCCACGATGGACGCGCCGAGGCTTCCGAGCGAGAACCCGTACAGGACGGTCGCGGTGACCGCGACGGAGACCACCCCGACGACGACCTTGACCATGCCCTGCAGCGCGGTACCGAGTACCCACTCGGTGGGGCGCAGCGGCGTGGTGAGCAGGCTGGGCAGCTGGCGGGACGTGGTCTCCTCGAAGAACCCGGACGACACCGCGATCTGCGCCTGGTACACGACGTGCCAGAGCAGGATGCCGGTCACCACGACCAGCGCGGTGCTGGGGGCTCCGGGAGCGGACCCGGCCTGGCGCATGTAGATCGCGATCGACGCGTACAGCACCGTGTCGACGACCGGCCAGACCGCGATGTCGAACAGGCGCGGCGGGTTCCGCAGCGTCACCCGGAGGTGGCGGCTGGCGACCGCGCCGATCCGGCGCAGCGAGCCGGTCGGCACGCGGACGATCAGGGTCATCGCACTCACGCTCCAGTCCCCCGGTCAGTCACTCAGGTGTAGGTAGACGTCTTCCAGGTTGGTGTGGCCGAAGCTCGCGGCGACCTCGGCCGGCGGGCCGTCGGCAACCACCCGGCCGGCCGCCAGGAACACCACCCGCTGGGCGATGCGCTCGACCTCGGCCATGTTGTGGCTCGTCACCAGCAGGGCGGCGCCGCCGCGCTGGCACTGGTCGAGCAGGCCGGTGCGGACCCGCAGGGCGACGTCCGGGTCGAGCGAGGCCGTCGGCTCGTCGAGGATCAGCAGGGCCGGCGAGTGCATGGTGGCCTTGACGATGCCGACCAGCGTCCGCTGGCCGCTGGAGAGCTCGGTGCCCATGCTCCGGGCCAGGTGTTCGATGTGGAACCGGCGCAGCCCGTTGACGGCGTCGGCCATGGGAGCCCGCGAGCCGTAGATCCGCCCGTACATCGTCAGGTACTCGATGACCCGGATGTGGGGGGGCAGCGGCAGGTACCCGGCGGCGAAGCCGACCCGGCTCAGCGCGGCCCGGCGCGCCCGCGGGGTGCTGCGGCCCAGCAGTTCGATGGCGCCGGAGTCCGGCTGGACGGCACCGAGGCAGCTCATCAGCGTGGTGGTCTTGCCGGCCCCGTTCGGGCCGACCAGCGCGACCCGCTCGGCCGGCGAGACGGTGAGATCGATGCCGTCCACGGCCGTCTTGCGACGGTACCGCTTGACCAGGCCACGGACCCGCAACGCGTAGACGTCGGCCATCACTGGTCTCCATTCAGCACGAGCGTCGGGAGTAGGTCGGCGACGGCGGAGAGCGTCGGCAGGCACCGGTCGGCGTCGCGCAGCCGCACGGGCGCATGCGTCGTGGCCACGGCGATCACCGTGCAACCGGCGCTCGTGCCGGCCCGCACGCCGTCGGGGGTGTCCTCGACCACGACGCAGTCGGCGGGGTGCACGGCCAGCCGCCGGGCCGCCCGGAGATAGCCGTCCGGTGCGGGCTTGCCCCGGCGTACGTCCTCGCCGAACACCCGGACGGCCGGGAGCGGCAGGCTGGCCGCCGCGAAGCAGCGTTGGACGAACCACCGGCTGCCGGAGCTCACGATGGCCCATGGCGTGCC
>DASXRB010000429.1:0-3104 GCA_036506875.1 Kribbellaceae bacterium
GCTCGCCGCCGCCGCGGCACAACTTCCTCCGGCTGCCGCGGATCCGGTCCGAGAGCCCGGCCTTCGACCTGCACCACCCGCTGCTCGCGCTCACCAGGCAGCCGTCGCCCGGCGAGAACCTGCTCGGCGGCGGGGACGACGTACGACGCTGACCCGCCTGCGCGCAGGAATTGCGCGTTTATGATCGAAAATGGGCATTTAAGTCCAAACTGAGACGAAGTTTGGGGAAACTGTCCAGATCTGATCGCGCACTCTTGCGTACTCCAGCGTCATCCGCTCAGATATGCGCATGATGCTCCTGAGGCGGTTCGGCGTACTCCTGACGGTGGTCACCGGCATCGCGGCGCTGCTGTCCGCCCAGCCGGCGGCAGTGGCGGCACCACGGCAGACCACGATCGGCAACCTCACCGCGGTCAGCCAGTCCGGCAGCACGGTCACGCTGACCGCCGGGAGCGCGGCCGTGCGGGTGTCGTTCCTGAAGCCCGAGGTCTTCCGGATCTGGCTCGCGCCGAGCGGCTCGTTCACCGACCCGGCCGGCACGGACATCCTGACCAGGACCGACTTCGGCGCGGTGCCGGTCACGGTGACCGACGCCGGCACGTACCTGCGGCTCGCGACCGGCTCGGTCGTGCTGCGCGCGTACAAGACGCCGCTGACCTTCGCGCTGTACAAGGCCGACGACGCGACGCTGATCTGGCGGGAGTCGGTCGGCCTCACCTGGGACCGCGGCAGCGCCCGGCAGCGGCTGGCCCGCGCAGCCACCGAGCAGTTCTACGGCACCGGGCTGCGGCTCGGGGAGTGGGCGCTGCGCGACAAGACGGTGCCGATCAGCATCGACAACGCCTGGAACGAGAACAGCAACGCCAGCCCCGCGCCGTTCTACATGAGCACGGCGGGGTACGGCGTCGTGCGCAACACCTGGGCACCCGGCAGCTACGCCTTCGGTTCGACCGTGGACACCAGGCACGACGAGTCCCGGTTCGACGCGGTCTACTTCGCCGGCAACGGCCTCAAGGACGTGCTGAACGACTACACCGACGTCACCGGGAAGCCGTTCCTGGCGCCGGTCTACGGGTTCGAGATGGGCAACGCGGACTGCTGGAACGCGTCCAACCCGAGCTACTCGGGTGACCACAACCGGCTGGACCACCAGACCACGCCGGACGTCTTGAAGTACGCGACGCAGGCGCGGGCCGCGGACATGCCGTCCGGCTGGTTCCTGCCCAACGACGGCTACGGCTGCGGGTACACCGACCTGCAGAACGTCGTACAGGGCCTGCACGACAAGGGCTTCTCCACCGGCCTGTGGACCTCCACCGGGCTGGCGAACGTGAGCTGGGAGGTCGGCACCGCCGGGACCCGGATGATCAAGACCGACGTGGCATGGATCGGCTCGGGTTACAAGTACGCGTTCGACGGCGTCAAGCAGGCGGTCGCCGGGATCGAGGACAACAGCGACGCGCGGCGGTTCGTGTGGACGGTGGACGGCTGGGCCGGCACGCAGCGCAACGCGGTGGTGTGGACCGGCGACACCGAGGGCGACTGGAACAACATGCGCTTCCACGTCCCGGCCATCACCGGCGCCGGCCTGTCCGCGCTGAACTACGCGGCCGGCGACGTGGACGGGATCTTCGCCGGCAGCCCGGACACCTACGTGCGCGACCTGCAGTGGAAGGCGTTCACCCCGGTCATGATGAGCATGTCCGGCTGGGGCGTGACCAACCCGTCCGCGGGCTACCAGGACAAGCAGCCATGGCGCTTCGACGACGCGCACGCCGCGATCAACCGCAAGTACCTGAAGCTGAAGATGCGGCTGATGCCGTACCTGTACACGATGAGCCGGGTCGCGCACGAGACCGGCGTGCCCAGCACCCGCGCGATGGTGCTCGAGCACCCGGACGATCCCATTGCCCAGGGCAACCAGACCAGCCAGCAGTTCATGGCCGGCGACGCCTTCCTGGTCGCGCCGGTGACGTCGGCGAGCAGCACCCGCGACGGGATCTACCTGCCGGCCGGTACCTGGACCGACTACTGGACCGGCACCGTCTACCAGGGTCCGGGCGTGCTGAGCGGGTATTCGGCTCCGCTCGACACGCTCCCGCTGTTCGTCAAGGGCGGCTCGATCGTGCCGATGTGGCCGCAGATGCTGCACCACGCCGAGAAGCCGAAGACGCCGATCACGTTCGACGTCTACCCGCGCGGAAGTTCCAGCTTCGAGCTGTACGAGGACGACGGCGTGACCCGCGCGTACCAGAGCGGCGCGTACGCCAAGCAGCTCGTCCAGGTGACGGCGCCGGCCGGCGGCACCGGTGACGTCACCGTGAGCGTCGGCGCCAGCAACGGCAGCTTTTCCGGCAAGCAGTCCGCCCGCGGCTACGAGCTGGACGTGCACGTCGCCGGCGCGCCCAGCGGCGTCCAGCTCGGCTCGTCCCCGCTGACCCGCTACACCACCCGCGCGGAGTACGACGCGGCGGCCACCGGCTGGTTCTTCGACCCGGCCGAGCGGTCCGGCGTCGTCCATGTGCGCACCGGAAGCCAGTCCACCGGCACCGCGTTCACCGTCACCCTGACCGGCGCCGCGCTGCCGGTGCCGCAACCGATCCCCGTCAGCCAGAACCAGGACATCAGCAAGGCCGGCTGGACGGTGAAGTACGCCGACAGCCAGGAGACCGCCGGCGAGGACGGCGCGGCCGTGAACGCGATCGACGGCAACCCCGGCACGATGTGGCACACCAAGTGGAGCGGCAGCGCCGACCCGCTGCCGCACGAGATCCAGATCGACCTGGGCGCGAGCTACCCGGTGAACGGGCTGAAGTACCTGCCGCGCCAGGACTCCGGCGTGAACGGCGGCATCGCGTCGTACGAGGTCTATGTCAGCACCGACGGGGTGAACTGGGGCGCCCCGGTCAGAACCGGCACCTTCGCCGCCGACAAGGCGGAGAAGCTGGTCACCTTCCCCGCCACGACCGGCCGCTACCTGAGGCTCCGCGCCCTCAGTGAGATCAACGGCGGCCCGTGGACGTCCGCGGCCGAGATCGGTGCCACCCGCACCCCGGCATAGCTGTGCGAACGGGGGCAGTTCGATCCATCGGAAGAGGGAGTAC
>DASXRB010000430.1:0-5160 GCA_036506875.1 Kribbellaceae bacterium
AGGCCAGGCACTCGGTGAGGTAGGGCATGGTGTTGTAGACGGCGATCACGACGCTCACGTCGGGAACGCTGTTTGCAGGCACGTCCGACCCCTCGCTCGACCGCTCGAGTCCACCCGGAGCTCGAGGTGGACGGGAGTCTATGACAATCGGGACGCGCGACGAGACCCGCCCGATGGTAAACGCCCACGGGACGCCGGGATACCTGGTCGAGCGTCCCGAGACCATGATGCCAGCGCGCGCGTTAACCTCGACTGGTCCTACAGTGAGGGTGGTTCGGCTGCCGTGACGCTCCTGACCGAAGCCGAGGCTTCCGCCTACTGGAACGAACGCCACCAACGGGAAGGCGATCTCCGGTCGGGTGGCGACATCACGTTCGACGAGGCCACCAACCGCATGTTCTACACCCGGCGGCTCGCCATGCTGATGGACGTCGTCGGCATGCAGGCCAACCCGGTCGCGCCGCTGTACCTGCTCGACGCCGGCTGCGGCAAGGGCTGGTTCAGCCGGGAGCTGGCCCAGTTCGGCCATCAGATCGACGGGATCGATAGCAGCGAGGCGGCGGTCGAGCAATGCCGCGTGCTCGGCGGCGGTCCGCGTTATCACCAGTCCTCGCTCTCCGGCTGGCTGAGCCCGCGGCTCTACGACGTCGTCTTCTCCGTCGACGTCCTGTTCCACATCCTCGACGACGCGGAATGGGAGCGATCCGTACGCAACCTCGCGTCGCTGGTACGGCTTAGCGGCAAGCTGGTCATCGGTGACTGGGGCGAGGACGGCGACCGGGTGTACGGCAACTACCAGGTGGTCCGCGGACGCCGGCGGTACCTGCCGCTGCTGCGCGCCTGCAGCCTGCGGTTCGACGGCTGGCAGTCGTACCGGTTCCGGCGCAGCCCCATCGGCCTGTACACGTTCACCCGCACCGGCTGATCCGATCGGCGGCGACATGCTCATCCACGAACTCCTGCCCCTTGCCGGCGAGACGGCCTCGGTGGTCGAGGTCGGCCCCGGCGCGCTGCGCGATCCCCTGCGCGTCCCGGAGGACGTCGAGCACCGCCGGTACGGGCCCGACGAGACGGCGCCGTTCGACGCCGGCACGGTCGTCGTCGGCCTCATCGGGCCGGATCCCGACGCGCACGTCAACCCGGACGCGGTCGCGCCCGCGCTGCGCCTGCTACCGGTCGGCGGTCGCGCCGTGCTCCTGCTCGCATGGCCGGTCGACGAGCTGCCGTACCACCTGCTGCTCGGACCCCTGGTCGACGCGGACTGTCAGGTGCTCCAGGTCGTACCGCTGGACCGGGTCTCGCGGCACGGCGCCCACTGCGCGGTCCTGGCCGCGCGGGTCGCCCGCATCGCGCCCCCGCGCGCCTATCTCGATGACACGCCGATCGCGCTGACCGGCGACGAACCCGCCCTGCGGACGATGCTGCGGCTGTCCGCCGAGTACGCCTTCGGCGACCTGGTCGCGCGAGCCCTCCGCCGCCACCTCGCCGATGCGCGTGACCGGCTCGACGCGCAGGAGCGGCGCATCCGGGCACTCGAACTCGACCTGAAGGCCCGCGACGAGCGCATCGAGGCCACCGAGCGACGGCTCGAGGCGACCCGCGACGATCTGGCCCGGATGCGCGCGGCCACCGCCTTCTGAGGTCGCCCCACCTGTGTATGGTGGGCCGTCGAATCGGTGACGACGAGCAGGAGACGGCGACGATGAAGGTCATGAGCGTGGTGGGCGCCCGCCCGCAGCTGGTCAAGCTAGCCCCGATCGCGCAAGCCTTCGCCGGTACGGAGCACGAGCACGTGATCGTGCACACCGGCCAGCACTACGACGTCAACATGTCCGACGTGTTCTTCACCGGCCTCGGCATCCCCGACCCCGACGTGCACCTGGGCGTCGGCTCCGGCAGCCACGGCGTACAGACCGGCGCCGTGCTCGGCGCGATGGACCCGGTGCTGGAGCTGGAGCGGCCCGACTGGGTCCTGGTGTACGGCGACACCAACTCGACGCTCGCCGGTGCGGTCGCCGCGGTGAAGATGCACATCCCGGTGGCGCACCTGGAGGCGGGCCTACGGTCGTTCAACCGGCGGATGCCCGAGGAGCACAACCGGGTCCTCACCGACCACGCCGCCGACCTGCTGCTCGCGCCGACCGAAGAGGCCGTCCGCCATCTGCGGGACGAGGGCCTGGCGGACCGTACCCAGCTCGTAGGGGACGTGATGGTCGACGTGTGCCTGCGGGTCCGCGACGACGTCCTGGCTGGGCGGCACAGCGCCCCGGCGCTCCCGGAGGGCATCGACCCGTCCGCGCCATACGTGGTGGCGACGCTGCACCGGGCGGAGAACACGGACGACCCGGCCCGGCTGGCTGGGCTGGTCGGAGCGCTGGCGCAGCTGCCGGTGCAGGTGGCGCTGCTGGCCCACCCGCGGCTCGTGGCGCGCGCCGAGGCCCAGGGGCTCAAGCTCGCGCAGGGCGCGGTACGCGTGGGGCAGCCGCTGCCGTACGCCGCGATGATCGCCGCGGTGATCGGCTCCGCCGGTGTGGTGACCGATTCGGGCGGCCTGCAGAAGGAGGCCTACCTGCTGGCCCGGCCGTGCACGACTCTGCGCAGCGAGACGGAGTGGGTCGAGACCCTGGCGGACGGCTGGAACCACCTGGTCCCGGACCCGGCCCGGCTCGGCGCTTCCTGGGCGGAGCTGGCTACCCGGCCGGCCCCGGACGCGGAGCGCGGCACACTGTACGGCGACGGCCGAGCCGCCCACCGCGTGGTAGAAGTCTTAGCCAAAAGCTGAGCTGGCTAGCCTCGCGAGCGCCGCCGGTGAGATGCCGTGCCGGGCGCGGCGGCTGCCGGGTTTGCGGTCGTTTCGGCCGGTGCGGCATCTCAGCGGGTCTAAGGCGCGAGCCAGCCGAGCGAAGCGAGGCCTGCTAGCTCAGGTACGGCTTGCGGTCCAGGGCCGTGGTCGCGCGGACCTCCGGGTACCGCTTGGCCAGCCGCCACGCCAGCGGAATGGCAGGCGTGTCGGCGGCCACGATGCGGTCGGCGCCGGCGAGATCGAGCGCCTCGACCGGTCCCCGGCCCCGGCGCACCAGGATCCACGGGCGCAGCAGCCGGAACGCGGGCCAGAACAGCTTGCCGTGCACGCCGCGAGACACCCACTTCTGCCCACGACTGACAAGGGCGATGGTCCGGTCGACCGGCTTCAGCACCTTCCGGCCCGAGGTGAGCGACTGTGCCTTGCCCAGGACCTTCGCGGGGAGCTGGAACACCAGTGCCCGTTCGTAGCGACGGAGCGGCACATCCCGCAGCTCGGCGTCCAGCACCGTGCTGATCCGGATCCGCGGGTCCAGCTCGACGTCCTCGGTGCTCTTCGACTCGGCGAGCACCAGGTCGACGTCGACGCCGGCGGCGACCAGGTCGGAGACGTAGTTCTGCACCCGCTGCTGGGGCCGGTAGCTCAGCGCCAGCACCACGACGCGTGGCGGCGTCTGGGTGGTCGAGTCGACGCTCATGCGGACGCCTCCGACCCGGGCACGGGGTGACGCACGAGGGAGAGCATCCGCTCCTCCAGGGGCTCCAACAGGGTGTCGCGCTGATATTGATCCGCGTACCGGCGGGCCGCCGCGCGTAGTTCGGGGCCCGCGTCCCGGGCCGCCTTGCCGGCCGCGATGAACGAATGGGCCAGCTGATCGACGTCCAGGCTGTCGGCAGTGAACCAGAGCGGGTAGTCCCGGAGCACCTCGCGCGCCGCGATGTCGGGTGCGTGCACGGACACGATCGGCCGGCCGGTCGCCATGTACTCGAAGATCTTGCCGGACGTGACGTACCGACCACCGCCGGCCAGGAACACCAGCACGTCGCTCCCGGCGTACACGGACGAGACGTCGGTCTTGGAAACCGGACCGCGCAGCCGGATACCGGTGTCGAGCCCCGGGTCGACCTTGCCGTGCGGGTCCAGGCCGAGCCGCGGGAGGAAGGTCGCGTGGGTGTGCCGGAAGAAGCCGAGGTGGCCGTAGATGTTCAGCTCGGCGCCGGCCAGGTCGGGGTGGGTACGGGCGCGTTCGAAGGCCGCCGCCATCTCCTCCACCGGCTGCTTCGAGGTGACCGTGCCGAGGTAGCCGAACGTGAGTGGACGCTGCGGGTCGACCACGGTATCTGTGTCCGGGCCTACGTCGAGCAGGTCCGGGTCCCAGCCGTTCGGGACGACCAGCATGCGGTCGGCCGCGTCCGGGTAGCGCTCAGCGTGCCACTCACGCAGCGCGTTGTTGACGAAAACGGTGGCGGCGGACTTGCCGATCACCCGGCGTTCCCACTTCCACGCCGGGTGTCCCGCCGGGAACGCGGGTCCGTCCGAGAACAGGTCTAGCGTCCACGAATCGCGGTAATCGATGATGTACGGCACGCCGGCGAGCCGGCGGATCGCCCAGGCAGCGGCGAACGCCGCGAACGGGTTACCGGTCGCCAGTACCGCGTCGAACTTCTCCCGGCGGTGCAGCTTGACCGCCCGCGCGATGGAGGACCGTGCCCAGGAGACGTACTGCTCCGGGAACTGCTTCGCCTCACGCCACTCGAAGAAGCGCTTGGCCACGGTCGGCAGCGTGCCCCGGAACCAGTTCATCTCCCGCAGCTCGTGCTCCCAGCGGTACAGGTTCAGCTCGGGCCGCTCGACTGTGATGCGCGGGTCGACGGTCTCCAGGAGTTTCTCGTCCACCGAACCGATGACGTCGTGCAGGAACGGCAGCGGCGCGGCGAAAACCGTCACATCCCAGCCCGCGGCGGCGAAGTGGTTCGCGGTGGCGCGCGCCCGGTACACGCCGCTGGCCCGCGACGGCGGGAAGTAGAAGGCCAGGTACAGCAGGCGCGGCCGCCTGGGTCCGGTCGATGTCATGAGGCTTCCTCCCCCGAGGCTACCGGCGCCAGGATCTGGTCGATGCGGAATGCGACCGTAGGCGGCGCGCCCGTGGCTGCCGCCATCCGCTCGACAGTGCGCTGACCGGCGGTGAACGACAACACGTCGGTGACGACGATCGCGTCCACCGCGCCACACTGCCGGATGAACGCGTCGAGTTGCTTGTGCACCCCGTCCGGCCACAGACGACCGTACACGGGACGGAAGACACGGCGGTGCACGCGGTTCGCGAAACGGCGGTCGTACGCCGCGACCGCGCGATC
>DASXRB010000431.1:0-3631 GCA_036506875.1 Kribbellaceae bacterium
TCAGCGTCTCCTTCGCGGTCTCCAGCCGTTTCTCGTGCAGGTTGCGGTGCTTGCCCTCGGACACCTGGGCGGCTCGTTTCCGTGCGCCCATCACGACCTTCGGCTCGCGCTTGGTGTCCCACATCTTCTGGCCGTAGCGCCGCCGCCGGTCGAGCTTGATCAGCGCATCGGCGAGGTCGCGCCGCTGCCGCCGTACGTCGGCCTCCGCGGCGCGCACCATCCGCTCGGCCGCCTCCTGCTCGACCGCGAGCGCCTGCTCGTACGCCGTCAGGTTGCCGCCGTACCACGTGATCGCGCCGTCACGCAGGTCCCCGATCTGGTCCATCAGCTCGAGCAGCTCACGGTCGTGGCTCACCACGAGCAGTGCGCCGCGGAACGCCGAGACCGCGTCGTACAGCCGCTCCCGCGCGGTCCGGTCCAGGTTGTTGGTCGGCTCGTCGAGCAGCAGCACGTCCGGACGCCGCAGCAGCTCCCCGGCGAGACCGAGCAGCACGGCCTGGCCGCCGGACAGGTTCCCGACCCGCCGGTCGAGCCCGACACCGTCCAGCCCGAGCTTGGCCAGCACCGCCAGCGCCCGCTCGGAGACGTCCCAGTCGTCCCCGACGACCGCGAAGTGCTCCTCGGACACGTCACCGGACTCGATCGCCGCGATCGATCGTCGTACGGTGTCGATGCCGAGCGCCTCGTCAACCCGCAGAGCGGTGCCGAGGGTCAGGTCCTGCGGGAGGTACCCGAGAGACCCGGTGTGCCGCACGACGCCGGAACGCGGCGTGAGCCTGCCGGCGACCAGGCGCAGCAGCGTCGACTTGCCGGTGCCGTTGCGGCCGACGAGACCGGAGCGCACCGGTCCCGCGGTGAACGAGAGCCGGTCGAACACGACCGTGCCGTCGGGCCAGGCGAAGGTGAGATCCGTGCAGGAAAGGGAGTAAGACATACGTCCTCCGGAGGTCTGGGAGTCGGAGGTCGCCGACGGGCGACCAGCGGCTGGGGTGAGACCTCACAGGAGCAACGTGGAACTCCGTCCATGCGGCAGCAGAAGCGCCGCAAACACTAGGCGGCGGCGCGACCCGCTGTCGAAGGGTTTTTCCCGGATCGAGTGCTCAGGGCGTCTCGGCGGCCTTGCGCAGCCAGTTCTCGACACCCGCGATGTGCGCGGTCATCCAGGCCCGCGCAGCCTCGGCGTCACCGGACTCCAGCGCGTCCACGATCGCGGCGTGCTCGGCCAGCGTCCGCTCCACCGCACCCGCCTGGGTGACCCCGCGCCACACCCGCGCCCGCTGCGTCGCCCCGGACACCCCGTCGAGCAGCGAGCACACGACCGCGTTCCCGGTCGACTCGGCGATGCAGCGGTGGAACCGCAGGTCGTTCGCGACCAGCTCGTCGACGTCCGCGCCCGGCTCCAGCGCCGTGGCCAGGTCGCGCAGCTCGGTGAGCTGCTCGGGCTTGATCCGGGTCGCGGCCAGCGCGGCAACGCCGGGCTCGAGCAGCCGTCGTACCTCGAAGAACTGCAGGATCGAGTCGTCGCGGTGCAGGTCCACCATGAAGGTCAGCGCGTCCAGCAGGTGCGCGGAGTCCAGGCTGGTGACATACGTGCCGTCACCGTGCCGTACGTCGAGCACGTTCACCAGGGTCAGCGCCTTGACCGCCTCACGCAGCGAGTTGCGCGACAGGCCCAGCCGCGCGGCCAGGTCCGCCTCCTTCGGCAGCCGGTCCCCCGGGCCGAGCTCGCCGGACGTGATCATCTCCTTGATCTTGACGATCGCCTCGTCGGTCAGCGCCATGCGGGCATCGTATGCCCGCCGTACGCTGCATCCGTGACGACGACCCCGGGCTATTCCGGCAAGCCGCTGGCCGCCAAGCTCGGCATCAAGGCCGAGCACGCGGTCGCGCTCGACAACGCGCCGGCCGGCTTCGCCATCGAGGGCCTGCCGGACGGCGTGCGGGTCAGCCGGCGCCCCGGCAGCACGTCGTACGACGTGATCCTCGCGTTCTGCCCCGACCGGGCGCGGCTGCGCGACCGGCTGCCGGCGTTGATCGGCCGTACGACGACCGCCGGCGCGGTCTGGGTGGCCTGGCCCAAGAGGTCGTCCGGCGTACCGACCGACCTCACCGAGGACGGGATCCGCGAGCTCGCGCTGCCACTCGGCGTGGTCGACGTGAAGGTGTGCGCGGTCGACGACACCTGGTCCGGTCTCAAGCTGGTCCGGCGCCGCGAGAACCGCTGAACCAGCCGCCGGGCGGCGTCATCGCGCGCTCACGGTCCGGAACCGCCGGACGTGATATGCGACACAGCAAATCAGCAGGTCAGGGCGGTTCGGACATGCGGACCAGGCAATCACGTGGTCCGGCGCGCCGCAGGGTGGTCCCGGGCTGTAGAAGTTACCCCGGGGCTATTAGCCTTGCCCTCGGGATCCATCCCTGTTAACCGGCATCTGACACGATCGGAAGAGGCGAACTGCCAAGTGGCCACCGAGCCATCTCCCACGGACCCAGCTCAGTCCAACCCCCTGTCGGCGTTCGGAGCGAACGACTGGCTGGTCGACGAGATGTACGAGAAGTACGTCCAAGACCCGAACTCGGTGGACAAGGCGTGGTGGGAATTCTTCAAGGGCTACACGCCGGGCAAGCCGCCCTTCGATGACGGCAGAGTCGATGACGGCAGGGTGGTCGCGCAGCAGCCCGTCGTACAGCCTCCGGCCGCCCAGGCGACCGCGCAGCCGCAGGCCGCCGCGGCACAGGCGCAGCCCGCCGCGGGGCAGGCCAGCTACCGGCGCGCGACGCCCGAGGCGACCGCGAGCCCGACCGCGCAGACCCCCGCGGTGACCACGACCCCGGCGGCCCAGGCCCAGACGGTCCAGCAGGCCCCGGCCGCGAAAAGCGACGGTACGACGCCGAGCGGCGGCACCGTCAACCAGCCGCCGAGAGCGAAGCCCAAGGTGGCGCCGGAGACCAGCGGCGACGCGGAGACGATGATCCTGCGCGGCGCCCCCGCGCGGACCGCGCAGAACATGGAGACCAGCCTCACGGTCCCGACCGCGACCAGCGTCCGGCAGGTGCCGGTCAAGCTGCTGATCGACAACCGGATCGTCATCAACAACCACCTGAAGCGGGCTCGCGGCGGCAAGGTGAGCTTCACCCACCTGGTCGGCTGGGCGCTGGTCAGGGCGCTCAAGTCGATGCCGGAGATGAACGCGTCGTACACCGAGACCGACGGCAAGCCGACGCTGGTCAAGCCGGCGCACATCAACCTCGGCCTGGCCATCGACATGAAGAAGCCGGACGGCACCCGGCAGCTGCTGGTGCCGTCGATCAAGGCCGCCGAGACGATGAACTTCGCCGAGTTCTGGATGGCCTACGAGGACATCGTGCGTCGCGCCCGGGACAACAAGCTGGCGCTGCCGGACTTCCAGGGCACCACGCTCAGCCTGACCAACCCGGGCACGATCGGCACCCAGCACTCGGTGCCGCGGCTGATGCAGGGCCAGGGCGTGATCATCGGCGTGGGCGCGATGGAGTACCCGCCGGAGTACCAGGGCGCGGCCGACGAGACGATGGCCAAGCTCGCGGTCAGCAAGGTGATGACGCTGACCTCGACGTACGACCACCGGATCATCCAGGGCGCCCAGTCGGG
>DASXRB010000432.1:0-4576 GCA_036506875.1 Kribbellaceae bacterium
TCAACCTGCACCTGCTGATGGTGTCGTTCTACCGCCCGGCCGGCCGCCGGACGAAGGTCGTGATCGAGGACAGCGCGTTCCCGTCCGACAGCTACGCGGTGCGCAGCCAGGTGCGGTTCCACGGGCTCGACCCGGAGGCGCACGTCGTACGGCTGGCGCCGCGGGCGGGCGAGGACACGCTGCGCACCGAGGACGTCGTACGACGGATCGACGACGACGTGGCGCTGGTCCTGCTCGGGGGCGTGAACTACCTGACCGGGGAGCTGCTGGACATCCCGCTGATCACCGCGGCCGGGCAGCGGGCCGGGGCCGTCGTCGGGTGGGACCTGGCGCACGCGGCCGGGAACGTACCGCTGGCGCTGCACGACTGGGGTGTGGACTTCGCGGCCTGGTGCTCGTACAAGTACCTGAACGGCGGGCCGGGCGCGCTCGCCGGGGTGTTCGTGCACGAGCGGCACCTCGGCACCGACCTGCCGCGGTTCGAGGGCTGGTGGAGCACGGAGGCGTCGACCCGGTTCGAGATGGCGCCGGTGTCGCGGCCGCCGGCGACCGTGGAGGCCTGGCAGATCTCGAACCCGCCGATCTTCTCGATGGGCCCGGTGCGCACGTCGCTGGAGATCTTCGACAAGATCGGCATGCCCGCGCTGCGCGAGCGCAGCATCCGGCTGACGGGCTACCTGGACTCGCTGCTGGCGGGCGTGGCCGAGGTGGTCACCCCGCACGATCCGGTACGACGCGCGGCGCAGCTGTCGGTCCGGGTGCCGGGTGGTGCCGGGGAGCTGTCGCGGCGGTTGCGGCACGAGTACGGCGTGGTCGCGGACTGCCGTGAGCCGGATGTGCTGCGGCTGGCGCCGGTGCCGCTGTACTCGTCGTACCACGACTGCTGGCGTGCGGCCGCGGCGCTCGCGGAGCTGCTGTGACGCAGCGGGTGGCGGTCGTCGGAGCCGGGCTGACCGGGTGTCTGCTGGCGTGTTTCCTGGCACGGCGCGAGGTTCCGGTGACGCTGTACGAGCGGCGGCCGGACCCGCGGACGGGGCGGGTGGAGCGCGGCCGGTCGATCAACCTGGCGATCTCCGAACGCGGGCTGGACGCGCTGCGGCGGATCGGGCTGGACGGGCAGGTGATGGCCGACGCGCTGCCGATGCCGGGGCGGATGATCCACCCGGTGGCCGGTGAGCTGGACTTCCAGCCGTACAGCGTGTCGGGGGACCGGGCGATCAACTCGATCTCGCGCGGGGCGCTGAACAACGCGCTGCTCGACGCGGCGTCCAAGGCGGCCGGCGTGGAGGTGCGGTTCGAGCACCGGCTGACCGGGCTGGAACCGCGGACCGGGGCGATGACGTTCGAGACGCCGTCGGGTGAGGTCGCGGAGTCCGCCGACGTGGTGCTCGGTGCGGACGGGGCCGGGTCGGCGGTGCGGGCGGCGCTGGTCGCGGCCGGCGTGACGCGGGAGTCGGTGGAGTTCCTCGGCCACGGGTACAAGGAGCTGACCATCCCGGCGGTGGACGGCGAGTTCGCGCTCGACCCGGGCGCGCTGCACATCTGGCCGCGCGGGACGTCGATGATGATCGCGCTGCCGAACCCGGACCGGTCGTTCACCTGCACGCTGTTCTGGCCGAACGAGGCCTTCGGGGCGCTGGACACGGCCGCCGCGGTCGAGGAGCACTTCCGCGCGGTCTATCCGGACGTCGTACCGCTGATGCCCACGCTCGCCGACGACTACGCGCACAATCCGGTCGGGGTGCTCGGCACCGTGCACGCGGCCCCGTGGCAGGCGTACGGGCGGGCCGGGCTGGTCGGGGACGCGGCGCACGCGATCGTGCCGTTCTACGGTCAGGGCGCGAACTGCGGGTTCGAGGACGTGGTCGAGCTGGACCGCTGCCTGGACGCCGCGGCCGGCGACTGGGCCGAGGCGCTGCCGTTGTTCGAGCAGCGGCGGCTGGTGAACACCGAGGCGATCGCGCGGATGGCGCTGGCGAACTTCGTCGAGATGCGCGACAAGGTCGCCTCACCGGTGTTCCGGCTCGGCAAACGCTTCGAGCACGCCCTCGAACGCGCGCTGCCCGGCGTCTACGTGTCGCGCTACGAGCAAGTGTCGTTCTCGACGACGCCGTACGCCGAGGTCGAGCGCCGCGCCCGCCGCCAGCACCAGGTCCTGGCCGCCGCCGCACTCGCAGCCGCCGGTGCGCTCGGTGTGTTCGGTGGGCGCCGTCGCAGCGGCCGGCGATGACGCGTGCGGCCCGGCCGGTGGGGACGGCTAGCGCTCGCGAGGCGCGTCGTACGCTGCGGGAAGGACGAGTGGAGGCGAGGCGCGGATGACGTTGTGGCGGCCCGAGTTGCTGGTCGGTGACCCGGGCGGGGAGGCCGGACTGCTGCGGAACTTCGTCGGTGGCCAGTGGGCCGGCGGGCGCGAGTTCGAGAAGCGGAGTCCGGTGACGGGCGCGACGGTCTTCCGGGTGGCCGAGGCCTCGGCGGACACCGTCGACGCGGCGGTCGCGGCCGCGCGGGAGGCGCAGCGCGGGCCGTGGGGGCGGATGGGCGAGCAGCAGCGCGCCGCGGTCCTGCGCCGGGTCGCCGACGAGCTGGACCGCCGCTTCGACGACCTGGTCGCGGCCGAGGTCGGCGACACCGGCAAGCCGGTCGGGCAGGCGCGCACCCTCGACGTACCGCGTGGGGCCGCGAACTTCCGGGCATTCGCCGACATCGTCAGCGCCGCGCCGACCGAGTCGTTCACGACGGTGACCGCGACGGGCGGGCGGGCGCTGAACTACGCCGTGCGCAAGCCGGTCGGCGTGGTCGCGGTGATCGTGCCGTGGAACCTGCCGCTGCTGCTGCTGACCTGGAAGGTCGCGCCGGCCCTTGCCTGCGGCAACAGTGTCGTGGTCAAGCCGTCGGAGGAGACGCCGGCGTCGGCGACCCTGCTGGCCGAGGTGATGGCGGCCGCGGGCGTCCCGGACGGGGTGTTCAACCTGGTGCACGGCTTCGGTCCGGGCTCGGCCGGGGAGGCTCTGACCCGGCACCCGGGCGTGGACGCGATCACGTTCACCGGGGAGTCCGCGACCGGGCGGGCGATCCAGCGGGCGTCCGCGGACACGGTGAAGGCGGTGTCGTTCGAGCTCGGCGGCAAGAACGCCGGCCTGGTCTTCGCCGACGCCGATCTGGACGCGGCCGTCGAGGGCTCGGTGCGGTCCAGCTTCACCAACGGCGGCCAGGTCTGCCTGTGCACCGAGCGGCTGTACGTCGAGCGGCCGGTGTACGACGAGTTCGTGGCGCGGCTGGCCAAGCGGGCGGAGGAGCTGCCGTACGTGTGGCCCGCCGAGGAGGCGCCGGGGGTGGTGAACATGCCGCTGATCTCGGCGGGGCACCGGGAGAAGGTGCTCGGGTACTACGACCTGGCACGGTCCGAGGGCGCGACCGTGCTGACCGGTGGCGGGGTGCCGTCGCTGGGGGACGCGCGCGACGGCGGCAGCTACGTGCAGCCGACGGTGCTCACCGGGCTGGCGGCCGACGCGCGGACGAACACCGAGGAGATCTTCGGCCCGGTCTGCCACGTCGCGCCGTTCGACGACGAGGACGAGGTCTTCGCCCTCGCCAACTCCAGTGCTTACGGCCTGGCAGCGACGGTGTGGACCCGCGACGTCGGCCGAGCGCACCGCGCGGGCGCGGCGCTCGACACCGGGATCGTGTGGGTGAACACCTGGTTCCTGCGTGACCTCCGCACCCCGTTCGGCGGCATGAAGGCCTCCGGCGTCGGCCGCGAGGGCGGCACCCACTCCCTCGCCTTCTACAGCGAGCTCACCAACGTCTGCGTCGACCTGACGTGACTCGGGCAAAAGAAGACCCGGCCCACGAGGGACCGGGTGCACTGGGATCAATCTACCACGCGCCGTCACCAGCCGCTGGGCTTTGTGTATCGGCCCGCAGGATCGGGGAGCTGGTGGTCGCGGAAGTCCCGCGCTCGAAGATGCCGCCACCAGTGCCGCCCAACACCCTCGCCAGGGGTTCCGGTGAGGTCCCCGGCGAACCTGTCTCCGTGCGGATTGACAAGTCCAACCGGAACCTCAAGACGCGCGGTGTGGACGGGCAGCTTGAGATCCGAGTCGTTCGACACCACGACCACGGCGTCGACGTCGCGGCGGAGCACGTCCGTCAGCAGATGTGTGGCGATGTTGACGTCCGTGCCCTTCTCCTCCTGGTGCAGCGTCGACACCATGAACGTCGCACCGGCTGCCGGCGTGCCGAGCGGCGAGTGCACCATGACGGGCCAGTCCGGACGCGTGATCACCGGCGCATTGCGCGGCGGCGGGCCGGGCACCGCCAGCGGACGCTTCCGGATTCCCTTGATGTACTTGCCGTACTCGATGTGGTCCACGCTGGCGGTCGCGACGAGCGCGCTGAGGTAGGCGTCCTGCTCGATGTGGCCGGACGGGTTCAGGCCTTGGTCGATGCGAGCCGTGCAGTAGACGACCCGCCGCACTGTCGCGCCGACCCAGTCGCGGCGCTCGGCGACCAGCGTCGTACAGAGGGAGCGGAGGTCGAGCCAGCGCCAGCCCGGGGTCTTGCCGAGCTGCTTGCG
>DASXRB010000433.1:0-6623 GCA_036506875.1 Kribbellaceae bacterium
GCGTACAGCTTGCGGTCCGCCGGCGCGAGGCCCTCGCCGGCCGCGCAGATCACCGCACCGACGTCCTCGAGCTGGCGCATCATCTCGGCGTTCGACAGCGACGCGCGCCAGCCCGGGACCGACTCCAGCTTGTCGAGCGTGCCGCCGGTGTGGCCGAGCCCGCGGCCGGACAGCTGCGGCACCGCGACCCCGCAGGCCGCCACCAGCGGCGCCAGGGGCAGCGTGATCTTGTCCCCGACACCGCCGGTGGAGTGCTTGTCGGCGGTCGGCCGGGACAGCGACGAGAAGTCCATCCGCTCGCCCGACGCGATCATCGCCGCGGTCCAGCGGGCGATCTCGCGCCGGTTCATCCCGTTCAGCAGCACCGCCATCGCCAGCGCGGACATCTGCTCGTCGGCCACCACCCCCCGGGTGTACGCGTCGATCACCCAGTCGATCTGCCCGTCGGTCAGCTCACCGCGGTCCCGCTTGGCGCGGATCACGTCGACCGCGTCGTACGACTCAGCCATCAGCCCCTCCTCAGCGTCTCCGGGCCGAACGCGTCCGGGAGCAGGTCACCGAGCGTCCGCACGCCGCCCGCGGTCCACACCGGCAGCTCCGCCCCGCCGTGCTCGTAGAGCAGCTGCCGGCACCGCCCGCACGGCATCAGCGGCTCGCCGCGGCCGTCCACGCAGGTGAACGCGACCAGCCGGCCGCCGCCACCCGCGACGAGCTCCGACACCAGGCCGCACTCGGCGCACAGCGTCACGCCGTACGACGCGTTCTCGACGTTGCACCCGGCAACGATCCGGCCGTCGTCGGCCAGTGCCGCCGCCCCGACCGGGAAGTTCGAGTACGGGGCGTAGGCCCGCCCCGCGACCTCGGCCGCGGCCGATCGCAGGGCGTCCCAGTCAACCTTGGACATACGGTTCGCCGTCGGCCTTCGGGGCCCGGACCCGGCCCACCAGGCCGGCGACCGCGACGATCGTCGCCAGGTACGGCGTCATCAGCAGCAGCTGGCCCGGGATCGGCGTCTGGACGATCTGCAGCTGCGACTGCAGCTGGGTCGCGAAGCCGAAGAACAGCGCGGCCACCATCGCCCCGACCGGGTGCCAGCGACCCATGATCAGCGCCGCCAGCGCGATGAAGCCGTTGCCCGCGGTCATGTCCTTGCTGAACGACCCGGCGAACCCGACGGTGAAGAACGCGCCGCCCAGACCGGCCAGCACACCGGCGGACAGCACCGCCTCGTAACGCACCCGCCGGACCTTGATGCCGACCGTGTCCGCGGCCTTCGGGTGCTCGCCGACCGACCGGACCCGCAACCCCCACCGGGTCTCGAACAGCACGAACGTCACCACCGCCACGGCGGCGTAGGTGAGATACACCAGCGCCGTCTGGTTGAACAGGATCGGCCCCACGTAGGGAATGTCGGCCAGCAGCGGCACCTTGACCGCGTGCAGCACCTCCGGGGTGTTCAGCGAGGTCGCGTTCTCCTGCAGGAACTGGTCGTACAGGTAGCCGGTGATACCGGACGCGAATACCACGAGCACGACGCCGAGCACGATCTGGTTGACCAGGTACTTGATCGAGAACACGGCGAGCAGCCACGCCATCACGACCCCGCTCGCGGCCGCCGCGACCAGCGCCGCGACCGCGCTGTCGGTCGCGCTGCCCACCACCGCGGCGGTGAACGCGCCGACCAGGAACTGTCCCTCGATCGCGATGTTGATGACGCCGGCGCGCTCGCACAGCACACCGGCCAGCGCACCGAGGATCAGCGGCGTCGCGAAGTTCAGTGTGCCCTGGAACTGGTTCGCCAGCGGGAAGGTCTTCCCGGACGAGGCCCAGCACAGGAACGCCCCGATGAAGCTCACGCCGAGCAGTGCGCCCAGCCAGCCGGCGTACCGCATCGGGACCCGGCGCACGAGGAACGCCACCGCGGCCCCGAGCCCGAGCACGCCGAGTACGACGCCGACCGGTTTCGCGGGCAGCTTCAGCAGGTTGTGCGTGAAGTCGCCCGAGACCAGCTGGAAGGTCGCCGTGCCGCCCTTGGTGAACAGCGCCAGCACGAACCCGATCACGGCGAACGCGAGCATCACGCCGCCGGTGCGCAGCCGCCGGTCCCGCTCGGCCGGCGCCTCGATGACGGTCGCGGTCTCGGCAACCGGCGCGGTGGTGGTGTCGGTGGTCATGCGTTCCAGCCTTTCGCGAGTTCGGCGCCGACGCCGCGTTCCCTCGGCAGGAACCGGAACACCCAGCGCACCAGGGCCGGGGCCGCGACGAACAGCACGATGACCGCCTGCAGCACGGTCGTCAGCGTCAGCGGGGTCTGCGTCTGCAGCTGCATCTGCAGCCCGCCGGCGTCCAGCGCGCCGAACAGCAGCCCGGCGAGCACGGTGCCGAGCGGGGTGCCGCGGCCGAGCAGCGCGACCGTGATCGAGTCGAACCCGATCGACGCGGCCACCCCGTCGGTCAGCGGCAGGTCGGTGCCGAGCACCTGCTGCGTGCCGGCCAGGCCCGCCAGCGCCCCGGCCAGCACCATCGAGACGATGTACGCGCGGCCGACGCTCATCCCGGCCGTCCGCGCGGCGTCCGGGTTGGCCCCGACCGCGCGCAGCTCGAACCCGGTCGTGGACCGGCTGAGCAGCCACCACACGAACCCCGCCGCGAGCAGCGCGAGCACGAACCCGAGGTGCAGCCGGGTGCTGCCCAGCTGCGGGAACTGCGCGTTCGCGTCCACGATCGGGCTGATCGGGTCGGTCCGCCCCGGTCGCCTGAAATGCGTCGTCGTCAGCGACCACTGCAGCAGGTACAGCGCGACGTAGTTGAGCATGATCGTCACGATCACCTCGTGCGCGCCGGTCCTTGCCTTGAGCAACCCGACCACGCCGCCCCAGACCGCGCCGCCGACCAGGCCGGCGACCAGGGCGACCACGAGGTGTACGACGACCGGCAGGTGCCAGCTGAAGCCGACCCAGGCAGCGCACATCGCGCCGACGATCAGCTGTCCCTGGGCGCCGATGTTGAACAGCCCGGTGCGGAACGCCAGCGACACCGCGAGGCCGCCGCAGATCAACGGGGTGGCCTGGGTGAGCGACTCGGACAGCTGGTTGCCGCCGCCGAGCGCGCCGGACAGCAACGTCCGATACGCGTCGCCGATCGCGGTCAGCGCCGCGGAGATGGTGTCGAGCGGCGCGGCGAAGAAGTACGACGCGGCCGACTTCACGTCGTCGTCGCCGATCACGATCAGCACCGCGCCGACCAGCAGCGCGAGCACGATCGCGCTCAGCGAGACCAGGGCCTGCACGGCCCACGACGGCAGCCCCGACCGCGTCGGGACCGGAACGTGCTCGGTTTGCGCAGTCATCTAGATCGTCCCCAGGGTGGTCGGGTGCTCGGTCGCCTCGACCTCGGCCTCGCGCTTCGAGGCGCCGGCCATCATCAGGCCGAGCGCGTCACGTGGCGTGTCCGGCGGTACGACGCCCACGATCCGGCCGCGGTACATCACCGCGATCCGGTCCGCCAGCGCCGCGATCTCGTCGAGCTCGGTGGACACGATCAGCACCGCGGTGCCCCGGTCGCGCGCGACCACGATTCGCTTGTGCATGAACTCGATCGAGCCGACGTCGATGCCGCGGGTGGGCTGCGAGGCGACCAGCAGCTTCAGCGGCCGGGACATCTCGCGGGCCAGCACGACCTTCTGCTGGTTGCCGCCGGACAGCGACGAGACCGGCAGGTCGGCGGACTGGGTGCGGATGTCGAACTCGTCGACCCGGGCGGTCGCGTTCTTGTCGATCTCGTCGATGTCGAGCGCCACCCCGCGGCCGAACGGCGGCTTGCGGAACAGGTCGAGCACCAGGTTCTCCGCGACCGAGAAGGAGGCCACGAACCCGTCCTGCGCGCGGTCCTCGGGCACGTACCCGATCCCATGGTCGAGCCGGTTGCGGGTGCTCGCCCGGCTGATGTCGCGGCCATCGACGGTGATGGTCCCGGCCGCGATCGGGGTGAGGCCGAGCAGCGCCTCGGCGAGCTCGGTCTGGCCGTTGCCCTGGACCCCGGCGATGGCCAGGATCTCGCCCGACCGTACGTCCAGGTCGACGCCGTCGACGGCCATGTGCCCGCGCTCGTCGATGACCGTCAGGCCGCGCACCTCGAGCACGGTCGCGCCGTCCTCGGCGGCCGGTTCCTTGTCCACCACCAGGTCGACCGCGCGGCCGACCATCAGCTCGGCGAGCCCCTCCTCAGACGCCGACGGCTCCGGCGAGCCCACCACCTTGCCGCGGCGGATCACCGTGATCTTGTCGGCGATCGCCTTGACTTCCTTCAGCTTGTGGGTGATGAACACGATCGACGTGCCGGCTTCCTTCAGCTGGCGCATGACGCCGATCAGCTCGTCGATCTCCGCCGGGGTGAGCACCGCGGTCGGCTCGTCCAGGATCAGCACCTCGGCCTCGTTCGCGAGCGCCTTGATGATCTCGACCCGCTGCTGGACGCCGACCGGGATGTCCTCGACCAGGGCGTCGGGGTCGATGTCGAACCCGTACCGGTCGGACAGCTCGGTGACCTGCTGGTGCGCCCGCTTACGGTCCAGGACGCCGCCGCCCCGGGTGGTCTCCCGGCCCAGGATGATGTTCTCCGCGACGGTGAACACCGGGACCAGCATGAAGTGCTGGTGCACCATGCCGATCCGGCGCTTGATCGCGTCGCTCGGCGAGCTGATCGACACCTTCTCGCCGTCGATCAGGATCTCGCCCTCGTCGGGCTGCAGCAGCCCGTAGAGCATGTTCATCAGCGTGGTCTTGCCCGCGCCGTTCTCCCCCAGCAGGCAGTGGATCTGACCCGGCTCGATGACCAGGTCGATGCTGTCGTTGGCGACGAGCGACCCGAAGCGCTTGGTCAAGCCCGAAAGCTCGAGATGCATGTCGCGCGGCCTCCCTCCAGACGGCGAGCCAGGAGGCCGGCGCTACGTCGTACCGCGCCGGGCTCCTGGCTCGAACCGTATCGGACTATCGCTGTGTTGGTGAGGACCGTCAGGCCTTCGGCTGCGCCGTCGAGGCGATCGTGATCTTGCCGTCGGCGATGTCCTTCTTGAGCTGCTCGATCTCGGACTTCAGCTCGGCCGGGATCTTGCTGTCGAACTCGTGGTACTCGGCCAGGCCGGTGCCGTTGTTGGACAGCGTGCCGACGTACTGGGTGTTGGTGAAGTTGCCGTCGACCGCGGACTTGATCGCGTCCTTGACGGCCACGTCCATGCCCTTCTCGACACTGGTCAGCAGCACGCTGCAGAACTCCGCCGCGCTCACGCAGCCGTCGGTGTCGACCCAGACCGCGTTCACCTTGCCACCGCTGGCCTTCGCCGCCTGCAGCGCGCCCAGACCCAGCGGGCCGGCCACCGGGAAGATGATGTCGGCGCCCTGCGTGATCAGGTTCTGGCCGGTCTGCTGGCCCTTCGCCTTGTCCTCGAAGCCACCGGCGAACGCGCCCTTCTGGGTCTTCTCGTCCCAGCCGAGCACCTGGACGTTCTTGCCCTTGGTGCTGTTGTAGTGCGCGACGCCCTCGGCGAAGCCGTCCATGAAGATCGTCACAGTGGGGATCTGGAGACCGCCGAAGGTGCCAACCTTGCCGGTCTGGCTCATCCCGGCGGCCAGGTACCCGGCCAGGAAGCTGGACTGCGCGGTGTTGAACAGCAGCGGCTTCACGTTGGCGATCGGGTTCTTCGGCGCCGAGTCGACGATGGCGAACTTGATGTCAGGGTTGGCCGTGGCGGCCTTGTCCGTCGCGTCCTCGAGCTTGAAGCCGACCGGCACGATGATGTTGCACTTGGCCGCGACCATCGCGTTCATATTGGTCGGGTAGTCGTTGTCCGACTTCGACTCCGCCTTGGTCTCCGGCGCCAGGCCGAAGTCCTTCACGGCCTCGGCGAAGCCCTTGTACGACGTCTGGTTGAACGACTTGTCGTCGAAGCCTCCGGAGTCGGAGACCATGCAGGCCTTGAAGTCCTTGTGGGCGCTGCCGCCGCCGCCGTTGTTCTCGGACGGCTTGCTGCCACACGCGGCGACTGCAAGCGTGACGGCTCCAACCAGAGCCACTCCCCGCACATACTTCTTCACGGACGCCTCCTTGCGTCGACGAATGGGCGCCGCGCCCGCCCGGCGCGCCGCATCTCGCAGACTATAGGCGCCCGAGAGGCGTTGAAGTGCGCGCCAACTGCCTCGATACCGGAAAGTAATCGGGGTCCCGGTGCCGGATTTTCCGTGCCAGATGGGAGAATCCTCGGATGACCTCCGCGCGCGCCCTACTACCGGCCGGACTCCGCCCGCGTATCGACGCGGTGCGCGACGAGATCGTGACGGTACGACGCGATCTGCACGCGCACCCGGAGCTCGGATTCCACGAGGAACGGACCACCCAGGTGCTGCACGACCGGCTGACCGAGGCCGGCCTGTCGCCGCAGGTGCTGCCGGCCGGGACCGGGCTGATCTGCGACGTCGGCGCCGGTGACACCTGTGTCGCGCTCCGCGCCGATCTCGACGCGCTGCCGGTGACCGAGGCGGCGGAGTCGTCGTACCGGTCACGCAACGCGGGCGTCATGCACGCCTGCGGGCACGACGTGCACGCGGCGGCGCTGCTCGGCGCCGGGC
>DASXRB010000434.1:0-1701 GCA_036506875.1 Kribbellaceae bacterium
TACGTGAAGGAGCGGCGCTCCGAGGCCGAGGCCGCCGAGATCCTCGCGGAGGCCGTCCAGACCCTGCGCGACCGCCGCGCCCGCGGCGAGGTCATCTTCTAGTTCCCGTACGACGGACCGCCGGGCCTGTTCACCACGCCCGGCGGTCTCGCGCGTCCGGAATCCGTCGCCGACGAGGTTGGGGCGTCCTGCGAGCAACCCCGGGGCGTCCCGCTCGGCGAATTCGGGGAGCAGCCCGCCCCGGGGCTGCCTGCAGGACACCCCGGGGCCGGGGGCGAGGACGCGGCGCGGATCGCGGACAGGCAGCCGCGAGACGGCCTGCCGCGCACGGTGTTCACGTTCGCGCCGATCGGTGAACATGAAGCGTGGACGGTGATGACGGCCGGCCTGCCGTGACTGGCCGGGACGCGGAGCCGGGCCCGAACGTGGGGAAAGGCCCGGACGCGCAGACGGAGCGTGGCTCGGAGCTGGCGCGCGACGCGGAGCCTGCGCGTGGATCGGAGACCGCGCCGGACGATGTGCTGGAGCTGGCGCCGCGGCGGCGTCGCGTGCCGGGCTGGCTGCTCGTCGTCGCGGCACTCGTCGTCCTGGGTGGTCTCGCGCGCCTCGAACAGGGCAAGAGCCCTACGACGGACGCGACACCGAGCCCCTCCCCGACGACGCCGTCCGTCGTGCAGTCCTCGCCGGCCAGCACGCCCTACAGCCCGGCGCCGAGCCCGGTCCGGCCCGAGGTGGTGGAGCTGGGTCATCCGTTGCTCGGCGCGACCGGGGACTGGGAGTTGTTCGCTCGCGGATCGGACGAGTTGGTGCGCATCCAGCCGGCAACCGGACGCATCACCCGTACGCCGGTGCCGGCCTTGAACAGCAGCGGTGCTGTGTCGCTGCTGGTCGGGCCCGACCGGGTCGTCGTCCGCCCGTGGGACTTCGTCAGCGGCTACGTCGTACGCGATGGCATGCCGGCGCGCACGCTGCCCGCCCGACCGGGCCAGAACGGTGCGGTCTATCCGGGACCTGACAGCAGCCACATGTGGGCACAGTCGGCGCAGGACGGCCGGGTGCTGTCACTGGTCGGGCTGGACGGGGCGAGGGCTGGAGCCGCCATCGCACTCCCGGCGGCCGTGCCGTGGCTGCTGGCGTCCGACGGGACGGGGTATCTGGTGGCGCGCGGCGTCGGCGGCGACTACGTCGCCCGGCCCGACGGGCTGCGTCGCATCACGACAGGGTCTGTCGTGGCGATCGGACCGACCCGCTGGCTGGTGGTCGAGTGCGACGACCGGGCGCAGTGCGCGACCTCGGTCGTCGACCGGGCGACGGGGAGCCGACGGCGGTTGAACGGTTCGGCGCTGCCCGACACGGGCGCACCTCCGGGGATCATCGCCCCCGACGGCTCACAGGCTGCCGTCGTCCGCTCGTCCGACGGTGACGGCCCGAACCGCTGGACCATGCACCTGATCGATCTTGGATCGGGCTCGGACCGCACCGTCGCGGTCTTCGATTTCTCGAGCGGGTTCGACGCGACGATGGCCTGGTCCCCCGACAGCCGGTGGCTGTTCACCGTCTCGGACGGGCGGCTCGTAGCGGTCGACGCGCGCACGCGACAGGTCCGGAGCCTCGAAGGGGTCCTGGTCCCGCCGGTCGAGCAACTGGCCGTGCGAACGACCGGACGGTGACCGCGGTCAGATCCTGGGCGGGCGGATGTTC
>DASXRB010000435.1:0-2102 GCA_036506875.1 Kribbellaceae bacterium
GGCTACGGACAGCTCCTGATGGCCGCGACGTTGTTCGGGTTGGCCGGCAGCGTCGCCAAGATGGTCCTCGACGGTGGCATCGAGCCAGCCCGTCTCACCGCGCTTCGGTGCACCGGAGCCGCGCTCGGGCTGCTCGTCGTCCTCGTTGCGAAGAGTCCAGCGCTCCTGCGAGTCGCCCGCCGGGACATCCCGATCCTCGTCGTCATCTCGATATGCGGTGCGACGTTGATCCAGTGGCTGTACTTCGTGGCGATCGACCGTCTGCCGGTCGGGTTGGCGCTCCTGTTCGAGTTCACGGCCCCGCTCATCGTCGCCCTGTACTCGAGGTTCGTTCTAGTGTCCCGTAAGGTTGATTAGTTCGGAAATTGTTGCTGACCGGGAATTTTCGACGGTGACGGCGTGTTCTGCCAGGTAACCCTTGGTAGAGAGGAGCCTCACATGGCACGTCGTGGTCGACCGACGGATCGGATCAAGTTGTCTGGTGCCGAGCGCAAGACGTTGCACGGCTGGGCCCGGCGGCACAGCTCGGCACAGTCGTTGGCGCTGCGGTCGCGCATCGTTTTGGCATCGGCTGAAGGTCTCACCGATCTGGCGGTCGCCGAGCGACTGCGGTGCAGTGCGGCGACGGTGTCGAAGTGGCGACGCCGGTTCCTCGCCGATCGGCTTGACGGGCTCGGCGACGCTCCACGCCCGGGCGCGGCCCGCAAGATCGGCGATGACGTCATCGAGGCCGTGGTCGTTGACACGTTGGAGACCACGCCGCCCGACGCCGATCACTGGTCGACGCGGGACTTGGCGGCGCGCCATGGGATCAGCCATCAAACCGTCGCGGAGATCTGGCGTGCGTTCGGGCTCAAACCGTGGCGACAGGACGAGTTCAAGGTCTCGCCGGACCCGCAACTGATCGACAAGATCCGCGACATCGTCGGCCTGTACATGAACCCACCGGTCGCCGCGGCGGTGTTCGCCGTCGACGAGAAACCGCAGATCCAAGCGTTGAACCGGACCGCGCCGACGTTGCCGATGCTGCCCACCACCGCGCAACGCGCGACCCATGACTACCAACGCAACGGCACCGTCGACCTGTTCGCCGCGTTGGAGATCGCCACCGGCCGGGTGATCACCGACCTGCGCAAACGTCACACCAGCGACGACTTCGTCGCCTTCTTGAACAAAGTCAACCGCAACGTCCCCGCAGACTTGGACGTGCACGTCATCTTGGACAACCTCCAGACCCACAAGACCCCCAAGGTGCAACGCTGGCTGCTGCGCCACCGCCGCTTCCACTTCCACTTCACCCCGACCTACGGGTCGTGGATGAACCTCGTCGAGCGGTGGTTCTCCGCGCTCACCACCAAGAAGCTCACCCGCTCCGCCCACCGCTCCGTCGCCGAGCTCGCCGCCGACATCACCACCTGGGTCGAACACTGGAACGACAACCCGACCCCATTCATCTGGCACAAGACCGCCGACGACATCCTCCAACGCCTCGCCGGGTACTGCACCGACGTACTCGGCACCGATATTCACAATGCTTCAACCTGACAGGACACTAGCGCCTTGTTGCGCTCGGCGCCCTCGGGGAAGGTGCTGGCCAGGATCGACAGGGCAGCCGGGACCGTGAGCGCCGCCCCCAGTCCCTGGGTGGCCCGGGCCGCGACCAGTGGCCCCAACGAGCCGGCCAGCCCGGCGGCGAGCGACGACACGCTGAACAGCGCGAGACCGGCGACCAGCACGTTGCGCCGCCCGAACAGGTCGGCGGCCCGCCCGCCGAGCAGCAGGAAGCCGCCGAGGGTCAGCCCGTAGGTGATCACGACCCACTGCAGGTCGGCCTGGCTGACGCCGAGGTCGGCCTGGACGGAGGGGAGCGCCACGTTCACGATGGCGATGTCGAGCACCGCCATGAACTGGGCCCCGCAGACCAGGGCGAGGATCGCCCCGGGCCGGACGCGCCGCGGGACCCGCGCCCGTTTCGCCTCAGGTTCGACGGGTTTGCCGCGAACCAGGTTGTCGGTGGTGGTCATCAGCTCCTCCTGGGGTGGTGGTGTCCCAGGCAGAGTGACGGTGGCCGTAGCCGGCTCGGTAGCTGCCGCTGTCGAGAG
>DASXRB010000436.1:0-14830 GCA_036506875.1 Kribbellaceae bacterium
GCACGGCTACGGGCCGCTGCCCGCCGACCTGGCCCTGGACCTGGCCGCCGGCGCCGCCCCCGCCACAGACACGGCTGGCACCGGCCGCGCCGGTCGGATCGGGCCGGCACCGGACCCGACCCGGTGGTTCCAAGACCCGGACCCCAGCAAGGTCCCGGGCGCGCGGTCGCACACCGCGGACCCGCGGCACCCACACGCTCCCGCCCCGGCCCGCGAGGGGCCCGCCGACCACACCCGCAACCGGCAGCAGCAAAGCCACCGCAGTCCGGCCGACGACACCCGCGCCGATAACACGCGGGCCGACGACGCGCGGGCCACGGACGCGCGGGCCGAGGACGCGCGGGCCGGCGACGCGCGGGCCGGCGACGCGCGGGCCGAGGACATGCGGGCGGAGGAACACCGCACGGAGGTGTGGATCCGGCGGCTGTTCACCGACCCGGTCACCGACACCGTCACGAACATCGACACCCGGCGGCGCCGGTTCGACGGCGGGCTGGCCCGGCTGATCAAGTACCGCGACCAGGGCTGCCGCGACCCCTACTGCGACGCCCCCATCCGGCACCTCGACCACATCCACCCACACCGCGACCACGGACCCACGTCAGCGGCCAACGGCGCCGGACGCTGCGAACGCGGCAACTACACCAAAGACCTCCCCGGCTGGACCCAGCGCGTGATCGGCCCGCCGGACGCCCCGGCCAGAACCCAGGACGACGCCGACCCGGCCACCGCGGATCCGGACGGCCGCGGCCCGATCCGGGAACCGCGCGTCGACCGCGACGACTCGGCCGCCACGCCGGCCCCGCACCGGATCGAGACCACCACACCCACCGGACACCGCTACACCTCCGACCCGCCACCCGCCCTCGGGCCCGGCGGCAACCAGACCGAGCTGCGCCGCCGCGCCGCCCTGCGCCGCCTCGCCTCCATCGCACGGCAGCGCGACGAACGCATCCCGCTCACCAAAGCACAGGCCATCGCCATCAGACACCTGACCACGCCCTCGACGACGCCGAACAGGCCCGTTCCCCGGCGATCCGGTCATACCGACCCACCCGGCGAGCAACGCGGGCGGCCGCCGTGACGCAGGCGATCGCGTTCAGCTTCATCCACGGGCTGGTAGCAGGACGCCACGCCCTGGAGTGCCATGTCGCCACGCCGACGTGCCGAACGCAACCTCACCACCGCACGCCCTGCGCTGTCGTACGGCACCGCACTGACCGGATGCGCGGACCACTGGCGCGAGCGGCACGCCGTCATCGCGGGTCCCTCAAAATCGCAGGACAGGCCTCGGCCTGACAGGGAGAATGGGAGATTGCGTCGTCTTGGCTCCGTCTGCCTCCGGGGGTGCACACCAGCTGATGTCGTCCGACCAATCGGTCCCCATCCCTTCCCGATCCCGCAACCTGTGGCGCTTGCGCCCCTACCTTCGTCCACACGTGTGGCGCCTCGCGCTGATGTTCAGTACCTCCGTCATCGGAGTCGGCGTCAGCCTCGCCATCCCGCTCGTCACCCGGGCCGTGATCGACGGCCCCGTCAACCGTCACGAGATCGACCTGCTCCTCCCCCTCGGCGTGCTTGCGCTCGCGCTGGGCATCTCCGAGGCGGCCCTGATCCTGATCCGCCGCTGGGTCCAGTCCCGCGCGGTGAGCGGCCTGGAGACCCAGCTCCGGCACGACCTGTACGTCCGGCTCCAAGCCCTGCCGATGGCGTTCCACACCCGCTGGCAGAGCGGCCAGCTGCTGTCCCGGGTGACGGTCGACCTGTCGGTGATCCGCCGGTTCATGGGCTTCGGCCTGCTGTTCCTGGTGATCAACATCCTGCAGCTCGGCGTCGTCACCGTCCTGCTGCTCCACCTGTACTGGCCGCTCGGCATCGTCGTACTCACGGCCGCCGTGCCGATCATCCTGCTGTCGCTGCGGTTCGAGAGGCGCTACCTGGCGATCTCGCGCCGGGTGCAGGACCAGCAGGGCGACCTGGCCACCCTGATCGAGGAGTCCGCGCTCGGCTTCCGGGTGATCAAGGCGTTCGGCCGCCGCGAGCACGTCAAGTCCCAGTTCGACGACGGCGCGGTCAAGTTGTACGGAACGTCCCTCGAGAAGGTCCGCCTCGCCTCCCGCTTCTGGACCTTCCTCGAGGTCATCCCGAACCTCACCCTGGTGATCGTGCTGCTCCTCGGGGCGCTTGCCGTGGGCAACGGTTCGGTGTCGCTCGGCACCCTGGTCGCGTTCGTCACGCTGATGCTCTCGCTGATCTGGCCGGTGGAGTCGCTGGGCTTCATCCTGGCGATGGCGCAGGAGGCGATGACGTCGGCGGACCGGGTCACCGAGATCCTCGACACGAAGTCCGAGATCGAGGACGGCCCGGCCGTGCTGACCGCGCCCCGCGGCCACCTGCGGTTCGAGAACGTCAGCTTCCGCTTCGCGCCGGACTCCCCCGACGTGCTGCACGGCATCGACCTCGACCTGCCACCCGGTACGACGCTCGCCCTCGTCGGCGCGACCGGCTCCGGCAAGACCACCCTGACCGCGCTCGTCCCCAGGCTGTACGACGTGACGGGCGGCCGCGTCACCATCGACGGGTACGACGTCCGCGACCTGAGGCTGACGTCATTGCGCAGCGCGGTCGCGTCCGCGTTCGACGACCCGACGCTGTTCTCGATGAGCGTCCGGGAGAACGTGACGCTGGGCCGTCCGGACGCCACCGACGAGGACATCCACGAGGCGCTCGAGGTCGCCCAGGCGACATTCGCGTACGACCTTCCGTGGGGCCTGGACACCCGCGTCGGCGAGCAGGGCATGTCCCTGTCCGGCGGGCAGCGCCAGCGCCTCGCACTGGCCCGGGCCGTGCTGTCGCGGCCCGCCGTACTCGTCCTCGACGACACCCTGTCCGCGCTCGACGTGCACACCGAGGCGCTGGTCGAGGAGGCGCTGCAACGCGTCCTGGCCGGCACCACCGGCATCGTCGTCGCGCACCGCGCCTCGACCGTGCTGCTGGCCGACGTGGTCGCGCTCGTGCAGGACGGCACCGTCACCCATGTGGGCACCCACCACGAGCTGCTCGCCACGGTCCCGGCGTACCGGGCGCTGCTCGCCGCCGACGAGCCGGCGCACGAGCCACCGGACGCCGTACGACGAGATCGTGACCAGGCGATGACCCTCGCCCACGACATCGAGGCCCGCTCCGGTGACACCGAGGACCGGGAGGTCCACGCCCGATGACCACCCAGACCACGAACCAGACCACGAACCAGACCGACAAGATCACCACTCAGCCGGCCGAGGACGACGCCGAGACCGCCTGGCGCGGAGTCGCCGCCGTCGACCGCGACGAGCTGCCCGCGAAGGCCTCACTGGTCCTGCGCGAGCAGTCCCGGCGACTCCTGGGCGAGCTGCTCCGCCCGCACCGCACCGCGATCTGGATCCTGACCGCGATCGTGCTGGTCGAGAACGGCGCCCGGCTCGCGGTCCCGTACCTCGTCCATCTCGGCATCGACTACGGCATCCCGCCCATCGTGCGCGGCGAGGGCAGCACGACGCTGGTGCTGATCGTCACGGCGGTGCTCGTCTCCGCGCTCACCCAGGCGTACGCGCGCCAGGTGTTCCTGATGCGCACCGGCCGGCTCGGCCAGACGATCCTGCTCGGCCTGCGCCGGCGCGTGTTCGACCACTTCCAGCGGCTCAGCCCGTCGTTCCACGACCGCTACACCTCGGGCCGCGTCATCTCCCGGCTCACCTCCGACGTCGAGGTGATCGACGAGATGCTCGAGACCGGGTTCGACGGTCTCGTCACGGCACTGCTGACCCTGGTCGGCACCGCGGTCCTGCTGCTCACCCTCGACGTCCGGCTGGCGCTGATCGCGCTGGTCTCGTTCCCGGTCCTGATCGCGATCACCGCCTGGTTCCGGCGCCGCTCGTCGGTGGTCTACCGCCGGACCCGCGAGGCGGTCGCCCTGGTGATCGTGCACTTCGTGGAGTCGATGACCGGGATCCGCGCGGTCCAGGCGTTCCGCCGCGAGCCGCGCAACGAGGAGATCTTCGACCAGGTCAACGACAGGTACCGCGAGGCCAACCTGGACTCGTTCCGGCTGAACGCGATCTTCATGCCGTCGATCAAGCTGGTCGGCAACGTCACCATCGTCGCGATCCTGGTGTACGGCGGCTGGCTGGCCTACCACGGCCACGTCACGGTCGGCGTGCTGACCGCGTTCCTGCTGTACCTGCGGCAGTTCTTCGAGCCGCTGCAGGAGATCAGCCAGTTCTACAACACCTTCCAGTCCGCGAGCGCGGCGCTGGAGAAGCTGTCCGGTGTGCTCGCCGAGGAGCCCGACGTGCCGGAGCCGGCCGAACCCGCCACGATCCGTACGACGCGAGGCGGGGTGAGCTTCCAGGCCGTCGAGTTCTCGTACGTCGACGGCGTACCCGTGCTGCCCGGCCTCGACCTCGACGTCCCGGCCGGCCAGACGCTCGCCCTGGTCGGCACCACGGGCGCCGGCAAGACCACGATCGCCAAGCTGGTCGCGCGGTTCTACGACCCGACCGCCGGACAGGTTCTGCTCGACGGCACCGACCTGCGCGACCTGTCCGAGGACGACCTGCGCCGCCGGGTCGTCATGGTGACCCAGGAGAACTTCCTGTTCACCGGCACCGTCGCGGACAACATCCGCTTCGGCCGCCCAGATGCGTCGTACGACGAGGTGGTCGAGGCGGCCGCGGTGATCGGGGCGCACGACTTCATCACCGCCCTGCCGGACGGGTACGACACCGCCGTCGAGAAGCGCGGCAGCCGGCTGTCGGCCGGCCAGCGTCAGCTGGTCGCGTTCGCCCGCGCCTTCCTCGCCGACCCGGCCGTGCTCATCCTCGACGAGGCCACATCGTCGCTGGACATCCCCAGCGAACGGCTCGTCCAGCGTGCCCTGCGCACGATCCTCGCCGACCGCACCGCCCTCGTGATCGCGCACCGGCTGTCCACCGTCGAGACCGCGGACCGGGTCATCGTGCTCGAGCACGGCCGCATCCAGGAGGACGGCCCGCCCGCCGACCTGATCGCCTCCGACGGCCGCTACGCCGCCCTCCACTCCGCCTGGCTCGACTCCCTGGCCACCTGAGGCCGGCCGAGCAGCGTCCTAGCGGCGGCGGATCGCGTCCAGGTCCGCCGCCGCTCCTGGCCGCACGCGCGTCAGTCCGCGCGGTGGGCGACGACGACGGCGTTGCTGAGGTAGACCGAGCCGTTCCAGTCGTCGCACGTGATCAGCACGAGCCGGCCGGGGACGCTCTGGTCGAAGACCTCGGCGGCGTGCTTGGCCAGGCTCTGCTTGCGGTAGATCCGCACCCAGTCGACCTCGTACCGCAGGTTGCCCTTGTCGGTCAGCACGATCACCGAGTCGCCGGCGCTGAGGTCCTCGAGGTGGTCGAAGGCGCCGCCGCCGGTGTGCACGGTGTGCCCGGTCATCACGGCCGAGCCCTTCTTCGCGCCCGGCTTCGCACCCTCCGACCACCAGCCGACCTCACGAGGGTTCGACGGCGGGTTGAGCGCGCCGCCGTCGGACCGGATGCCGACGACGCGCGCGCTCATGCCGAGCTCCGGGACGGTGATCCGCTGGGGGCGGCCGGGGACCGTCGCCGGTTTCACCACCGGGACCTTCGACGCCCGCTCGGCCGGCGCCCTGGAGTGCGGCGATTCCGACGGCCGCGACACCGACTGCGACGGCGAACCGTGGATCGCGGGGTCGCCCGCGACCGGCTTGCCGCTGTACTCCATGACCCCGCCGACCACGGCCAGCGCGACGCCGGCAACGACGACCAGCCAGCCCCACCTCGGTGGGACTGGCCGGTGCCGGTCAGCGCCTGGCGCGCTGGTCATGGTTTCAGGCCGTGTGCCGACCGCGCCGTAATCCCGCGGTGAGTGCTCCGGCGCTGATCAGCACGCCACCGGCGATCAGCATTCCGGCGCCCCAGGCGGTCCGGTTCTCGGCACTGCTAGCGAGCGACAGCGGTGCGTCGGAGGAACCGCCGTTCACACCGGCGTTCACCTCCGTCGGGATCGCCACCGTCTCGGAGGTGGTCTCAGTACCCTGCGGCGTCGACGGAGCCTCGGTCGGCACGCTGGCCGGCACGGAGGTCGACGGGGTCTCGCTCGGCGTCTCGGAAACCGTCTCGCTCGGGGTCTCCGACGGAGTCTCGCTCGGGGTCTCCGAGGGGGTCTCGCTCGGGGTCTCGGACGGAGTCTCCGACGGCGTCTCGCTCGGGGTCTCCGACGGAGTCTCCGAAGGCGTCTCGGACGGCGTCTCGCTCGGAGTCTCGGACGGCGTCTCGCTCGGGGTCTCCGACGGAGTCTCCGACGGAGTCTCCGAAGGCGTCCCAGACGGCGTCTCGGACGGCGTCTCGCTCGGAGTCTCCGACGGCGTCGGCGTCGGGCCGCAGCCCTCGACCCAGAAGACCTTGTGCTTGACGTCGCTGCCGATCGAGTGCGGCGCGTTGATCGTCAGCTTGACGTGGTAACCCTGGACCGGGTGCGGCGCACCGGTGAACGAGAGCGTGTACTGCTCGCGCGCGTCCAGGTCGGTGCCGCCGCCGGCCGCGTCCTCGCCGATGAACGGGTGGAGGTTGCCGGACGTCACCTGGAGGCCGGCGTCGGCGGTCGGCGCCTGGTCCTCGAACGTCACGGTCGCGTTGTAGTCGCCCTGCTCGTAGTTGTACCACTCCACGAGGAAGGTGCAGCCCTGGTGCGGGTTGTTCTGCGGGATGTCGTCGAAGTCGACGCCCTCGATCTTGATCGTCCCGTTGTTGCCCGGCGGCTTGCCCTTGCCGGTGTCGGTGCCGCCGGCGTCGGCGCCACCGTTGCCAGTCGTGCCCTGGCCGTTCGCCCCCCCGTTGCCGACACCGACCTTCGAACCGGCCTCCGGGCCGCTCTCGCCGGAGGTGTCAGCGACGGCGCCGCTGGCAGCTGCCGGCCGACTCCCCTCGGCGGCGGAGGCACCTGGCGCGGATACCACCATGACCGCACCGAACATCAGGGTCAGAGCCCCGGTTCCGGCCAGTCCGGTGGCCACGCGACCGCGCATGGTCCTGGGCAGACGAGAGGTGACAGACCTCGGCAAGACGTTCAACGAAATCCCCAAAGAAAGTGTCGGTACGTGAAAGAGTCCCCAGTGCAGTATGTCGGTGATTTCACCCGTGTCAACATCTGGCGCGTCACCCTCTGAGACACCTTCACCCACCGTGAGGGCGCGCTTCTAATGAGTAACAACAAGGGCCTTTTCCAGAGGTTATCCACAGGCTGGCCGCCAATTGATAGGACATGCGGCGACGAGCCGAGCCGGAGTTGCTCGTACGACGAAAATCCGCTCCCACAAGGCGATCCAGGCACATCAGCGGTCCGGCAGGATCACATACCACACCCAGCCCGTGGCGCGCCAGACCTAACTCCCGTGGACGGGTTAAAGGGCCAGCCTCGCAGCGTTACAGAAATCCGGTGATCGAGACCAATCCTTGACCTTCACGCGAATAGCGGTGCGATTCACCGCGCATTTCACCGAATCACAAATGCCGAGCGCCCTGTGCCGGGCACTACGAGACGCGGCTCGCGTTGTCCACCCGCCCTGGCCGCTGCATCGCCGCCTTGCGTTTGCGGAACCCCTGCGGCAGCCAGGAGCGCGTCGCCTTGCTGTCCGCGCTGACGTTGCCGGACGGATGCATCTCGCGGTGGATCAGGACCAGCGCCGCGTCGTCGTGCGCACCGCCGATCTCGTCGACCAGCAGCTTCGCGGCGCCCTCGAACTCGCGCGCCACCAGCCGCTCGGCCTGACCGACCAGCTTGTCGATGCCGAGCCGGATGTCGCGCCTGCGGGTCTCGACCATGCCGTCGCTGTAGAGCAGCAGCGCGTCGCCCTGCTTGAGCTGGCCGGAACTGGCCGCGAACTCCGGTCTCTCCAGCAGCCCCAGCAGCGGCCCGTCGGTGTCCCGGGTCTGCCACCGGCCCGACCAGGCGTCGAAGTGGATCGCCGGCGGGTGTCCCGCGGTCCGGGCCTGGTACTCACCGGTCAGCAGGTTGATCGCGACGTGCACCACGGTGGCGAACTCGTCGTCCCAGTCCTGCCGGCGCAGATACTCGTTCGCCGACGGCAGGAACTCCTCGGTCGGCACCACGCCGAGCAGCCCGCCGAACGCACCCGACAGCAGCAGCGCCCGGGTGCCCGCGTCCAGGCCCTTCCCGGACACGTCGACCAGCGCGATCTCCAGCACCGTGTTGCGTTCCCGGCTCGCCGACACCACGAAGTCGCCGGAGAACGACGCCCCGCCCGCTGACCGGACGACCGACTGCGCCCGCCAGCCGGGCGGCAGCGACGGCAGCTCGCCCTGTATGGTGAGCAGCTCGCGCAGCTCGATCAGCATCGTCTCGCCGCGCGTCCCCTGGACACCGAGCCGGGTGCGCACCTTCGCGCCGGTCAGCACGATCCAGGCGACGATGCCGAGCACCACCAGCTCGCCGACCTGCGGCCGCAGCGGCTCCGGGCGGGCCAGGTGAAACCCGGCCAGGCCCATCGCGACGACGGTCAGCAGCATCAGCCAGCGAAAGTTCAGCAGCAATCCGCCGACCAGGACAGGAATGATCTGCGCGCCAACGGGTATCACCTTCGGCAGCGCGATCGATGCGAGTCCCAGCACGACGGCGGCGGCGATCAACGCGAAGGCGGTCAGGTGCTGGGACGAACGGGCGCGCCTCAGCAGCGATCCGGTCAGTGAACCGGCTCGCTGCATGCTCGCGCCCACGGGAGACGCGCTCGCGCCGCTCATTGGTTAAGAACATAACGGCCGACAGGGGTCCGGGGCACCGGTTCGGCGGCTACGGGTTCGTCACGTCAGCGGTTTCAGGCGCTGATCCGGCGGGTCAGCCCGGTCCGCTGGCACTTCGGGCACCAGAACAGGTTGCGCCCCGCCAGCACCTGGGTGCGTACGACGGACCGGCACACGTGGCAGGGCTCGCCCTGCCGGCGGTAGACGTATACCTCCCCGCCGTGGTCGTCGCGGCGCGGGTCCCGCCCCATCGCGTCCGGCGTGTGCTCGTCGTCGACGGTGTCGATCCGCCCGGTCTGCACGCCGTACCGCATCAGCTCGACGAGGTCGGCCCACATCCGGTCCCACTCGGACCGCTTCACCGCCCGCCCCGGCGTCAGCGGGTGCAGCCTGGCCCGGAACAGGGTCTCCGCGCGGTACACGTTGCCGACGCCGCTGAGCACGGCCTGCTCCATCAGCAGCTGCCCGATCGGCAGCCGGCTGCGCCGGATCCGGGTCCACGCCAGGTCCGGGTCGGCGTCGTCGCGCAGCGGGTCCGGGCCGAGCCGGCCGATCAGTACGCCGCGCTCCGGCGTGGTGAGCAGCTCGCAGACGGTCGCGCCGCGCAGATCGGCGTACGACGTGTCGTTGGCCAGCCGCAACCGGACCTGTCCCACGGGCTCCGGCACCGGCGCCGGCCCGAACCGCACGGTGCCGATCAGGCCGAGGTGGATGTGCAGCCAGTCCTCGCTGTCGAAGCGGGCCAGGAAGTGCTTTCCGTGCGCCTCGGTCGCGACCAGCGTCCGGCCGTCGATCCGCGCGGCACCCTCGGCGAACCGGCCTTGCGGGCTCGACGCCGTGACCGGCCGGCCGCCGAACGCGTCGAACACGTCGGTGGCCAGCCGGTGCAGGGTGTGACCTTCGGGCATGATCGTCTCCGTGGGACAGAACTCGTCAGGACCGGGACCCGCCGGCGCGGGCAAAGCCGGCAGCCGTCGTACCGCGCCGCCGACGCCGGCCGTGGTCGGCATCGACCGGTCGATGCGGGCGCGCGACGTGTCCCGCCCTCGCGACGACGCGTCGCGACCCCGCGAGCAGGACGGGCCGCCGAAGCGTCAGGAGCCCGCCGCGGCGCCGCCGGCCGACGACTCCGGCACCGGCGGCAGCACGCCGGTCGACTCGTAGTCGCTCAGCATCCTGATCCGCCGGCTGTGCCGTTCCTCACCGGAGTACGGCGTGGCCAGGAAGGTCTCGGCGAACGCGACCGCGTCCTCGGCCGGGTGCATCCGCGCGCCGATGCCGATCACGTTGGCGTCGTTGTGCTCGCGGGCCAGCTTCGCGGTCTTGGTGCTCCAGGCCAGCGCCGCGCGCACGCCCTTGACCTTGTTCGCCGCGATCTGCTCGCCGTTGCCCGAACCGCCGATCACGATGCCGAGCGCCTCCCGGTCGGCCGCGACCGCCTCGGCCGCCCGCAGGCAGAACGGCGGGTAATCGTCGGCGGCGTCGAACGCGGCCGGACCGTGGTCGGTGACCTCGTGCCCGGCCTTCGCGAGGTGTTCGGCGAGGTGGTTCTTCAACTCGAGGCCGGCATGGTCGGATCCCAGGTGCACACGCATGCGGGCATCTTCTCAGGAGCCTCCGTCAGTCGAAGACCGGCTGCCGGGTGCGGGTCCGCTTCAGCTCGAAGAAGCCGTCGGTGCCGGCCACCAGCAGCACGCCGTCCCACAGCCTGCCGGCCGCCTCGCCCTTGGGGGCGGGCGTGACGACCGGGCCGAAGAAGGCCACCCCGTCGTACGAGATGACCGGCGTGCCGACATCGGTGCCGACCTGGTCCATGCCGGCGTCGTGCGACTTGCGCAGCAGGTCGTCGTACTCGGTCGTCCCGGCGGCGGACAGCAGCGACGCGGGCAGTCCGGTCTCCTCGAGGGCCTCGGCGACGACGTCGAGGCCGACGCCGCGGCCCTGGACGTGGGCACGCTGGCCGATCGCGGTGTAGAGCGGCAGCAGCACCTCGTTGCCGTGCCGCTGCTCGGCGGCGATCAGGACGCGGACCGCGCCCCAGGTGCCGGCGAGCATCGTCTTGTACTTCTCCGGCAGGTCGTCGCGGCCCTCGTTGAGAACGGCGAGGCTCATCACGTGCCAGGTGGTGCGGACGTCGCGGACCTTCTCGACCTCGAGGATCCAGCGCGACGACATCCAGGCCCACGGACAGGCGGGGTCGAACCAGAACTCAGCGTTCACCGGGGTGCTCATACCTCCGACAGTACAAAATGCAATCAAACCGACCGCACTGCGCCACCGAGCGCTTACCCTTGCCACACGATGCGGAAGACGCGGGGAAACTCGCGCGGTCCGCGGCAGTCACGTGCATAGGATGCGTTCATGCCTGGTACCAACCTGACGCGCGACGAGGCGCGTACCCGAGCCGCCCTGATCGCCGACGTCAGCTACTCCATCGACCTGGACCTGACGTCCGCTCCGACCGGCTCGCCGACCTTCGCGTCGACCACGACGCTCCGCTTCAGCGCTCAGCCAGGCGCCTCGACCTTCGCGGACCTGATCGCCGCGACGGTGCACGAGATCACGCTGAACGGCCGCTCGATCGACCCCGCCACGGCGTACGACCGCGCGCGGATCGCGCTGGACGGCCTCGCCGAGCGCAACGAGCTCACCGTGGTCGCGGACTGCCTCTACTCGCGCACGGGTGAGGGTCTGCACCGCTCGGTCGACCCGTCCGACAAGGAGACCTACCTCTACACGCAGTTCGAGGTCCCGGACGCGCGCCGGGTGTTCACCACCTTCGAGCAGCCCGACCTCAAGGCCCCGTTCACCTTCACCATCTCCGCCCCGGCCCGGTGGGCGGTCATCTCCAACGCCCCGACGCCCGAGCCCGCGCCGTACAAGGGCGAGCACGGCGAAGAGCTGGCGCGCTGGGAGTTCCCGCCGACCAAGCCGATCTCGACCTACATCACCGCCGTCGTCGCCGGGCCCTACCACGTCGTCACCGACGTGTACGACGGCGAGCACGGCTCGTACCCGATGGCCCTGCTGTGCCGGCCGTCGCTGGCCGAGGCGCTGGACGCCGACGACCTGTTCACGGTCACCAAGCAGGGCTTCGCGCTGTTCGAGAAGGCGTTCGGCCAGCCGTACCCGTTCGAGAAGTACGACCAGGCGTTCGTGCCCGAGTACAACATGGGCGCGATGGAGAACGCCGGCTGCGTGACGCTGCGCGACGACCTGCTGTTCCGCAGCCGCACCACCGCCTCGGAGCTGGAGAGCCGGGCCAACACGGTGCTGCACGAGCTGGCGCACATGTGGTTCGGCGACCTGGTCACGATGACCTGGTGGGACGACCTGTGGCTGAACGAGTCGTTCGCCGAGTGGGCCTCGCACTGGGCGCAGGTGGCCGCGCCGACGAAGTACACCGAGGCCTGGACGACGTTCTGCAACGCCCGGAAGAACTGGGCCTACCGGCAGGACCAGCTGCCGTCCACGCACCCGATCGCGGCAGACATGATCGACTTCCACGCCGTCGAGGTGAACTTCGACGGCATCACCTACGCCAAGGGCGCGTCCGCGCTGCGGCAGCTGGTGGCCTTCGTCGGCGAGGAGGAGTTCATCGCCGGGCTGAAGGAGTACTTCGCCGACCACGCGTTCAGCAACACCGAGCTGACCGACCTGCTGGCCCCGCTGGAGAAGGCGTCCGGCCGGGACCTGGACGACTGGACCGAGCGCTGGCTGCGCACCTCCGGCGTGAACACGCTGCGGGCGGAGTTCACCGTCGGCGAGGGCGGGGCGTTCAGCTCGTTCGCGATCGTGCAGAGCGCGGCCGAGCAGTTCCCGACCCTGCGGCCACACCGGCTCGCGGTCGGCCTGTACCGCCGCACCGACGCCGGCCTGGTCCGCACCGACCGGGTCGAGGTCGACATCGACGGCGAGCGCACCGCGATCGCCGAGCTGGTCGGCGTCGCACAGCCGGACCTGATCCTGCTCAACGACGACGACCTGACCTACGCCAAGATGCGGCTCGACGACCGGTCGAAGCAGACGCTGATCAAGTCGATCGACCGGATCCCCGACTCGCTGCCCCGCGCACTGTGCTGGGGCGCGGCCTGGGACATGACCCGCGACGCCGAGATGCCCGCCAGCGAGTACGTCGCGCTGGTGCTGCGCGGGGTCGGCGCCGAGACCGACCTGACCGGCGTCCGCTCGCTGCTGATGCAGGCCGCGACCGCGATCAACTCGTACGCCGCCCCGGAGCACCGCGACCGCCTGCGGGCCGACTTCGAGGCCACGCTCGCCGGGCTGGTCGACCGCGCCGAGGCCGGCAGCGACCACCAGCTCGCGTTCGCCCGCGCCTACGCCGGCGGCGTGGTGTCGCAGGCGGGCGCGGACCGGCTGGCCGGCTGGCTGGACGGCAGCGAGCTGCCCGAGGGCCTGGTCGTCGACACCGACCTGCGCTGGCTGCTGCTCAGCAACCTCGCCCGGCTCGGCCGGGTCGACGCCGACGCCATCGACGACGAGCTGACCCGCGACACGACCATCACCGGCCAGGAGCGCGCCGCGCAGGCGCTCGCTTCCCGGCCCACCCCGGAGGCGAAGGCCGAGGCGTGGCGGGTCGCGGTCGAGTCCACCGAGACGCCGAACGAGACCCAGTTCCGCACCATCCTCGGGTTCCAGCAGCCCGGCCAGGAGGACCTGCTGCGGCCGTACGTGGAGAAGTACCTGCACGCCGCGCAGGATGTCTACAAGCGGCTGGGCTCGCACATGGGCGAGAACGTGCTGGTGTTCATGGCGCCGAAGCTGCTCGCCGAGCAGGCCACCGTCGACGCACTGACCGGCTGGCTCGCCGGACCCGGCCAGAGCGCGGACGCCCCGACCCGGCGGTACGTGGACGAGGCGCGCGCCGACGTCGTCCGGGCGCTCGCGGCCCAGGCCTGCGACGCCGCCCGGGCGTGACCATGGACGAGACGCTGGCCGGTGCATCCGCGGTGGCGCTCACCGGGCTGGCCGGCGGCTACCGGCCCCGTCCGGTGACACCGCTGGTGCCGTGGCGGCTCGACGGCTGGCTGGTGAAGCCGTACGTCATCACCGCGCCCGGCAAGCTGTGGAGCGACGGTCTGGTCGAGACCGTGCGGACGGTGGCCGAGCGGCAGCTCGCGTTCGACCACCGGCTCGGCGGGCTCGGGATCGCCGCGGTCGTGCTGCACCTGGGCGCGGACGCGGTCTACCTGGTCGTGCAGAGCTGGACCACCGACTACCAGAGCCGGCTGACCCTGTTCAGCGGGGTGGACGCCGGCTCGCTGCACCCGTCGCCGACCGGGCTCGGGCCGTGCGTGTGGGAGCAGGAGGTGCTCGCGCACGAGCGGGCGTCGTACGTCGACCACATCCTGCGCGACGACGTGAACACCGAGGCCTGGCTCGACGACGTACTCGACACACGCCCGCGCGAACAGCTCGGCTGAGCTGTCCGCGCGGGCGGTCTGGCCTCAAGCCATCAGGCCATGTGCTTGCCGCGCTTCATCCTGGCTGCCGTGCCGACGCCGATCAGCGCCAAGCCGGCGGCCAGCAGGGTCAGGCCTCCGACGTACAGAGCGCCATGGCCCGACGAGGTGTTCGTCGCGTCCGGTCCACCGAGACCGGCGGGGACCTCGGTCGGCACGCTGGCGGGGCTGGACTCGGTCTCCGACGGAGTACCGATCGGGCTGGTCGTCGAGGAGGTGGGCGACGGAGTCTCGCTCGGCGTGCTCGGCGGCGGGCTCGTCGGCGCCGTGGTCGGCGGGCTCGTCGGCGTTGTGGTCGGAGGGCTCGTCGGCGGAGTCGTCGTCGGCGGCGGGCTCGACGGCGGAGTCTTGACGTAGCAGAAGGACACGTGGCTCAGGCCGTAGAACATCTCGTTGCTCGGGTTCACCGGCGAGTGCAGGCCGGTGCCGAAGCTGACGCCGCCCGGCTGGTAGTCGTAGAAGTTGGCGTTCGGGCCGCCCTTGACCACCACGCCCAGCACCGACGCGCCGGTCGCGGTGAAGTCGATCACCTGGCTGCCGGTCTGGTCGCCG
>DASXRB010000437.1:0-3164 GCA_036506875.1 Kribbellaceae bacterium
AACGAGCGACGCGCTCAGGTTCTGCGCAGTCGAAGGTGACTTGGAACTGCTTGACCGACGCCATCGGTCCACCATAGAGGCGGGGTCTTTCGTCGTCTCCACCGGCCCGCCCCTGGCCAGGTGTGGCGCATGCGGCGCCTGCGGGCTCCGCACCCTGGTCCGCACGTGCCGCAGCAGCGGGTCGTCGCCGGCGAAGGCCTCGGCGAACACCGTGCCGCGAAGCACGGCCCGTTGTCGGAGACCGTGGGCGTGGCCACCATCCAGGCAGGACCGTTCCATGACGATCGGACGACCTACCCGGCATCCCGCTCACCGTCGTACTCGCCGCGATGTCCGTGCTCGCCGCGTGCCTTCTGCTTCCGCGGCAGGCCGATGCCGCGCCCGAGGCGACCACGGCTTCGGTCACCTGGACCGACGGCTTCGACGGGACCGCGCTCGACCCCGGGTGGGAGGTCGTCAACCCGGACCCGGCGAACCTCTCGGTCTCCGGCGGTGCGCTGCGCATCTCCGGCCAGGTCGGCGACACCTACCAGACGGCCAACTCCGCCAAGAACGTCGTCATGCTCGACATCCCCGCCGGTGACTTCACCGCGACGGCGACGTTCACTGCGCCGGTGTCGAAGATCTACCAGGGCGCCGGCCTCATCGCCTGGAAGGACATGGACAACTACGTCCGGTCCGGTCTCACCTTTGTCGGCAACCTCAGCCCGTCGGGCGTCGCGGTCGAGAACGACGTCGAGACCAACGCCTCGTTCACCGCCGTCAGGTTCACCGACCGGCCGGGGTCGACCGGGGAGTCGTTGCGCCTGCAGCGCAGCGGCAACACCATCAGCACGAGCTACTGGGACTCCGGCACGACGGCCTGGGTGCCGGCCGGCTCGGTGAGCGTCACCTTCGACACCACGCAGGTCGGCCTCTACGCGCTCGGGGCCCTCGACGGGACGCCGCTCAGCGCCGCGTTCGACACGTTCTCGATCGAGCACGCGGCGGGCGCCGACCTGACCCCGACCGGTCTGTTCGCGCTGCGGGCCACCGGCGACGTGCCTTATCTCGTGGCCGACGGCTCGGCCCTGTCGCTCACCGCCGACCAGCCGACCGCCAGCCTGCCGCTCAGCGCGACGGGCCTCGGCGTCGGCTCCCTGGCGCTGAGCACCGACGGCCGCCCGCTCGTCGTCACCGGCGGCGTGCTCGGGCTCGGCAACGAAGGCGACCAGGCCACCGCCCTCCGCCTCACCGACGCGGGCGGCGGCAAGCTCATGCTCCGGACCGGCGACGGCAGCCAGGGACTCGTGCTGGGCCAGGACGGCCACTCGCTGGTCGCCGGTGAGCTCGCGGCCGCGGTCCGATTCACGCTGTCGAGCATCGACGCCACCACGTCGACGCTGTCGATCGACGGTGACGGCAAGGCGGCCTCGATCGCCGACACGATGTTCGGCATCTTCTACGAGGACATCAACTACGCCGCCGACGGCGGCCTGTACGCCGAGCTGGTGCGCAACCGCTCCTTCGAGTTCAACCCGTCCGACAACGGCGGCTTCACCGGCATGACCGGTTGGGAGACCGTGAAGGGTGGCGCGACCGCGCCCACCGCCGTCGTCGTGAACGACGACACCCGCCTCAACGAGCTGAACCGCAACCACCTGCGGCTGTTCGCCGGTGCGGCCGGCGACGGCATCCGCAACCTCGGGTACAACAACGGGTTCGCGATCAAGCAGGGCGCCGCGTACGACGCCTCCGTCTGGGCGCGCAGCGGCACCGCGCAGCAGCTCACCCTCCGGCTCGAGAACGCCGCCGGCACCACGACGTACGCCACGGGCACCGTCGACCTCGACGGGTCCGACCAGTGGAAGAAGTACGCCGTGACCCTCACGGCGAACCAGACCACCGACGCCGCGCGCTTCGTCGTCGCCGCCGGGGCCGCGTCGATCGTCGGCCTGGACATGGTCTCGCTGATGCCCCAGGACCGCTGGGTCGGACCGGTCAACGGCAAGTCCGTGCTCCGCAAGGACCTTGCCGAGAAGATCGCGGCCCTGCACCCCGGGTTCCTGCGGTTCCCCGGCGGCTGCGTGACCAACGTCGGCACCTTCAGGACGTACGCCGAGAGCGGCTACACCGACCGGCGCCGTACCTACCAGTGGAAGGAGACCATCGGTCCGGTCGAGCAGCGGCCGGCGAACTGGAACTTCTGGGGCTACAACCAGTCCTACGGCATCGGCTACCTGGAGTACCTCGAGCTCGCCGAGGACCTGGGCGCCGAGCCCCTTCCGGTGCTCTCGGTCGGTGCCAACGGCTGCGGCTCCTCGATCCCCGAGATGCACGACCCGGCACTGATCGACCGCTGGGTCGACGACACCGTCGACCTGATCGAGTTCGCCAACGGTGACGTGACGACCGAGTGGGGCAAGGTGCGCGCCGGCCTCGGCCACCCGAAGCCGTTCGGGCTGGAGATGATCGGCCTGGGCAACGAGGAGAACACGACGACGTTCGAGGAGAACTTCCCGGCGTTCCGCGACGCGATCGAGGCGAAGTACCCGGACATCAAGATCGTCTCCAACTCCGGTCCGGACGACGCGGGTGCGCGGTTCGACACGTTGTGGAGCTTCAACCGCCAGCAGAACGTCGACCTGGTCGACGAGCACTACTACAACGATCCCGGCTGGTTCCTGCAGCACAACCACCGCTACGACGGCTACGACCGCAACGGGCCCAAGGTCTTCCTCGGTGAGTACGCGTCGCGGGGGAACACCTTCTACAACGCGCTGGTCGAGGCGTCGTACATGACCGCGCTGGAGCGCAACGCGGACGTCGTGCGGCTCGCGTCGTACGCGCCACTGCTCGCCAACGAGTCCTACGTCCAGTGGTCGCCGGACGCGATCTGGTTCGACAACGACGAGTCGTGGGGCTCGGCGAACTACTACGTGCAGAAGATGTTCGGGCAGAACCCCGGCGACGAGGTCGTGCCGAGCACCTTCGACGGCCCGGTCAACCAGCCGGCCGACATCAAGGGCGGGGTCTTCCTCTCGACCTGGAACACGAGCGCGGCCTACGACAACGTCACGGTGACGCCGAACGACGGTGGCGGCGCGCTGTTCAGCGACACGTTCGCCGACGCCTCCCAGTGGTCCCCGCAGCGGGGCAGCTGGGCGGTCGGCGACGGGGAGTAC
>DASXRB010000438.1:0-7885 GCA_036506875.1 Kribbellaceae bacterium
CCCGACGTGAGCAGCCAGACCCGGCCGGACTCCTCGATCCGCTTCAGCCTGGCGGGCTTGACGGTGCTCTCGTCACCGGAGGCGAGGACGACGGCGAAGCCGGACTCGCCGAGCTCCTCGCGCATCGCCGGGTCGACCCGGGTCGAGGTGGCGACCAGCAGCTCGGTGCCGTGCACGGCGTGGTGCCGGACGGCGGCCAGCGCGTCGACACCCGAGTCGACGAGTACGGCGGCCGGCGAGGGCAGCTGCGGGAGCCGCGGCAGGGTGCGCCAGGTAAGAGACTGTCCGCCGGCGACGATACGGTTGTCGTCGCCGACCAGGGCGGTGGAACGGCGTCGGGTCTCACTCACACTGATCACCCGCGGTTCAGGCGGACTGCAGCTGCTCGATGAAGTCGAGCACGTCACCGACCTTGGCGATCTGGCGCAGACCCGGAGCGTCGAAGTTCAGCTCGTCGCCGATCTCGTCCTCCACCCGCAGGGCGAGCTCGGAGAAGTCCAGGGAACGGAACCCGATCTCGCGCAGGTCGGCGGCGTCGTCGGCGGGCAGCTCCTTGCCCTGGGCCTTCATCACCTGGCCCATCAGGTCACGGATCTGGTCGCGCGTCAACTGACTCATGAGCGCAGAGCCTATCTGTTCTCGCGGGGGTCGCACCCCGGCCGGTCCTGGGCGCCGTGGCGCAGGTCACTGCCGCCACGGTCAGCGACGGCGGCACCCCGGCGAACCGCGCCCACACGGGTCCGCCGGGGTGCGCGTCATCAGACCTCCGCGACCGCCGGCCCGGTGGTGTGAACGATCGCGCAACGAATCGACGCGCCCTGTCAACAATCACCTGCTCCGGAGCCTCTAGCTAGGTCTGGAGGGGTGGGCGGGGACCGGCGAGAGCAGGATGGCGCTGGCGTACCTGGCGTACGTCGCGGGGGTGCTGGTGCTGCCGGGGACGGTGCTGTGGCGCCGGCTGGCGGGCCGCAGCGGGTGGCTGCTGGTGGACGCCTTCCTCGGTACGGCGTTCGGGGTGGCGCTGGAGTGCCTGGTCTACGTGCCCGGCCGCCGGTTCGGCGTACCGCTGCTGCCGCTCGCGATCCCCGCGGTCGCACTGCTCGTCGCGGTGCCGGCGCGGCGTCGCGGCCGCGACGACCGGACCGTGCGGTGGTGGGCGGCGGGCGGGATCTGGATCGCGGTCGCGGTCGTGCTGACGTGGTTCGCCGGCACCGGCTCGAGGGTCGTCGCCGTGGACGGGCCGGGACAGCTGCGGCCGACGACCGACGCACCGTTCCAGCTGGCGCTGGCCGGGGAGCTGACGCACCACTTCCCGCCGCACGTGCCGTACGTCGCCGGCGAGCCGCTCGCCTACCACTGGATGGTGTACGCGCACGTCGCGTCGGCGCACTGGATCACCGGCATCGAGCTGAACGTGCTGATCTTCCGGATCGTGCCCCTGGAGCTGATCCTGCTCACCGTGCTGGGACTCGCCGCGGCGGCCGTCGTGCTGTCCGGCCGGATCGCGGCGGCGCCGGTCGCGGCGCTGCTGGCGGTGGCCGGCGGCGACCTGGCGGCCTGGCGGTGGACGCAGCACGGCGGGCTGTACACCGACGGGCCGCTGGCCGTGCCGGAGGTGCTCAGCCCGACCCAGGCACTCGGCTGTGCCCTGCTCCCGGCACTGGTCGCGGTGACGGCGGTGATCCTGCACCGGTCCCGGCCCGGGCCGGGTCCGTGGGTGGCGGCGCTGGTGCTGATCGCGGTGCTGGCGGCTGCGAAGGCGACGATCCTCCCGGCGTACGGCGTGGGGCTCGCGGCGGCGGTTGCCTACCGGCTGGTGACCCGTCGTACGGTCGACCACGCGGCGCTCGGGCTCGGGATCGCGACCGCGGCGGCGTTCGCGGTCAACGCGATCGTGGTCGTCCGCGGGGAGACGTACGGGATGACGATCGCGCCCGGCCGGACCTACCGGGAGCTGGTCGCGATGATGGTGCGCGACCGGTTCCACGCCGGGCCGGTGACGGTCTGGCTGGTGGCGGCCGTGCTGGTCGCGGGCTGGCTGATGCCGGCGGCGGGCATGCTGCTGATCCGCCGGCACGTGCGCGACGACCCGACGCCCGTGCTGCTGCTCGGGGCACTGCTGGCCGGGGTCGCCGGGGCGAGTGCCGGCTGGCAGTTCATGCTGTCGCAGATCTTCTTCGTCCGCGCGGTGTTCGGGATCGGGGTGCTGCTCGCCGCCTGGGGGCTGGTCTGTCTTCCGGTGCGGGCGCTGTTGTACGTCGTACCGGCACTGGCCGCCGGCGTCGCGGCGGCGGTGCTCGGGCGCGCGGCCGGGCCGGCAGCCCCGTCGGCCTGCCCCGACCTGGCGTGCGTGCGGGCGGTGCTGCTGGTGCCGCCGCTGGTGATGGGCTGCCTCGCGGCGCTCGGCGTGATCGTCGTCGCGGTCGCGGCCCGGGTACCGCGGCGGGGCCGGACGGCGGTCGCGGCCGCCGTCGCGATCGGGCTGACGGTGTCGCCGACGGCGAGCGCGCTCGCACACCCGCGGGCCGCGGACGCGACGGCGCACGGGCGGGTGACGGTGACGCCGGGCGGCGTCGACGCGGCGCGGTACGTGCGGGACCACTCCGGTCCGGACGACCTGGTGGCGACGAACGTGCACTGCCTGGTGCCGGCGCGGCCGCCGTGCCCGACCGCGTCGTTCTGGATCGCCGCCTACGCCGAACGGCGGGTGCTGGTGCAGGGCTGGGCCTACACCGCCCGGGCCGACGCGGCCGGCGAGCACCAGCTTGCCGGGCCGTTCTGGGACCCGGCGCTGCTGGCCGCCAACGACGCCGTCTTCGCCGCGCCGGACGAGGTCGCCGTGACGCGGCTGCGGGACGTGTACGGCGTGCGCTGGCTGCTGCTGGACGACCGGGTGCCCGGCGCCGGACCGCAGCGGCTGGCGCGGTTCGCCCACCTCGAGCTGCACACCGGCAACACCTGGGTCTACCGCGTCCCGCCGGCGCCCTGAGAGGTTCTCAGAACCAAACCGGTTTTCCCTGCATCAGACAGGACGTTGGAGGGGTGGGGAGCGGTGGCCCGGGGTGACCGCCGCTCCCCAGAGCACCACGATCAGGGACCGAACAAGGCTGCTGGAACGACGGCGACACCGTCGGGGCGACGGTACGCATCGGGTCCGGTCGTCACGACGACGGAGTCGAGGAGATCGTCACCGATGTGGCCTCGCAGCCAGTGCAGGTGGCGCACGTCGGCGTCGGTGACAACCGGCGAGAGCTTCACCTCGATCGCGACGACACGATGATCGGCGCGCTCGACGATCAGATCGATCTCACGATCACCGTTCCTCGTTCGCAAGTGCCGCACGTTCGCTTCGGCGGCTTGTGCGAACGCCTGCACTCCGAGGCTCACCAGGGACTCGAACAACTGACCGAGCAGCACCCCGTCCCGTGGTGTGAACGTTCCGCCGACCGTCCCGTCGAGCAACGCTCCCGCATCGGCGCCGAGGAGGCGGGCGGCGAGCGCCGGGTCGGCGAGGTGATGCTTGGGTGCGGTCGCCAATCGCGTGAGCGCATTCCGGCTCGGGAGCCAACCGGGAACCGAGTCGAGCAGCCAGAGCTGCCCAAGGATGTCGCGGTACCCGATCGTCGTGGTCTTCGCCGGCTTGTCGGTCTCGCCCGGCGTCGCCGCATCCAAGATGGCGTTGTACGACGTAGTGGTCGCGGTCGCGGCCGCGTAGGCGGTCAGCCACGCTCGAAGCGTCGACGGCTTACGCACGAGCCGGCCCTGATCGGGAAAGTCGCGCTCGACGATCCTGTCCAGGTAACCGTCCAGCTGCGCCCGTCTGGCCCGGCCGGGCAACGTCCGGATGCCCGGGAAGCCGGAGCGCACGATCTCCTCCGCATACGCCGGGAGGTCGAGCAGCGTGTGCCCGTCGAGCGGCGGCCGCGCGCCCGACAGCAGCGTCCGCAGGCTCACCGACGGTTCGGTCACGCCACGTTCAGGCAGGCTCATCGGGCGCATTCGAATCCGAACGATCCGGCCGGCACCGGAGTGCGTCGGGGAGTCCACCGGAGTCGCGCTTCCAGTGAGCAGGAATCGCGCGGGACTGCGATCGCGGTCGACGCTCCTGCGGACGAAGTCCCACACGGTCGGGTAGAGCTGCCACTCGTCGACAAGAACCGGAGGATGCGCGCGGTCCAGCCGGCCCGGATCAGCTGCGAGCACCGCCCGCTGCGACGGATCGTCGAGGGCGAAGACGGTGGCCGCCCGCCGGAGGGCGGTGGCGGTCTTGCCGACGCCCTTCGGTCCCTCCAGCGTCAGCGCCGACAGCGCGGGGAGCAGCTCGTCCAGCTCCGCGTCGACGATCCTTTCGACGTAGGTGTCCACATCGGAACACTACCGTTAGCAGGATTTCGACGCTACCGTTAGCAGGATGTCGACGCTACCGTTAGCAGGAATACCCGCTTTCTATCCGCCCGGCACCAGCCCGGTCCGGGCATGGGCCGTGCGGGCGGTAGCCTCGTAGCCATGCTGCGTAGCGCCACCGATGCCGACGTCGACGCCATCCGCTCCTGGCGGAACCAGCAGCCGAACCGTGAGGTGAGCAACACGTCGCACGTGATCTCCGCCGGGGAGCACGCCACCTGGTGGGCCAAGGCGAGCGCCGACCCGACCCGCCGCGTCCTGATCTACGAGCGCGACGGCGTGCCGTCCGGTGCGGTCAACTTCTTCGACCTCGACTTCGACCGCAAGGTCGGGGCGTGGGGCTTCTTCCTCGACGCCGAGGGCCTGGCCGAGCGCGGCGAGACGCTGCCGGCCTGGATCGAGGTCATGAAGGACGCCACGAACTACGCGTTCGACGAGCTCGGCCTGGACGAGCTGACCGGCGAGGTGCTGGAGCACAACGAGGTGGTACGACAGATGAACCGGCGGTTCCGGTTCACCGAGGGAGAGCCGGAGACCAAGGTCGTCGAGGACGGCCGGGAGATCACGATCTACCCGATCAGCCTGCACAAACAGAACCGGCGCAAGCCGAAGGGAAACCGATGAGCTCGAGCACCACGATCAACTTCGGCAAGGTCCCCGTCGGGCCGGACCACGAGCCGTTCATCATCGCGGAGATGTCCGGCAACCACAACGGCGACCTGGAGCGCGCGCTGGACATCGTCCGCGCTCTCGGCGAGACCGGCGTGCAGGCGCTGAAGCTGCAGACCTACACCGCCGACACGATCACGCTGAACGTCGACACCCCGGCCTTCCGGCTGCCCGCCGACCACAAGCTGTGGCCGGACGCCCGCCTGTACGACCTGTACGAAGAGGCGCACACCCCGTGGGACTGGCACGAGCCGATCTTCGCGCTCGCGCGTGAGCTGGGTATGGAGGCGTTCTCGTCGCCGTTCGACCCGACCGCGATCCAGTTCCTGGAGAAGCTCGACGTCCCGGCGTACAAGGTCGCGTCCAACGAGATCGGCGACCTGCCGCTCGTGCGCGGGATGGCCGAGACCGGCAAGCCGGTGATCATCTCGACCGGTTCCGCGACCCTGGTCGACATCGACGCCGCCGTGCGCGCCGCGCGGGAGACCGGCAACGAGCAGATCATCGTGCTGTCCTGCACCGCGTCGTACCCGGCACCGGCCGACCAGTCGAACCTGCGCGGCATCCCGGTGCTGCGCGACGCGCTCGGCCTGCAGGTCGGCCTGTCCGACCACACCATGGGCATCGGCGCCGCGATCGCCGCGGTGGCGCTCGGCGCGACCGTGATCGAGAAGCACGTCACGCTGTCCCGGGCCGACGGCGGCGTGGACTCGGCGTTCTCGCTGGAGCCGGACGAGGTGAAGGCGCTCGTCGAGGGCACCAAGATCGCCTGGCAGGCGCTGGGCGAGCCGGTGATCGGCCCGAAGCAGGCCGAGCAGAACGTGCTGCGGTTCCGCCGCTCGCTCTACGTCACCCGCGACGTGAAGGCCGGAGAGAAGGTTGCCGCCGACAACGTTCGTTCGGTGCGCCCGGCCGGTGGGCTGAAGCCGGACGACTTCAAGCTGGTCGAAGGACGCGAGTTCCGCGTCGACGCCGTGGCGGGCACGGCACTGACCTGGGACCTGCTCTGAAGGTCGGCCGGTAGCCGGATCGTCGTACGGGGGAAGGTCACGACCACGTGTTAGCCTCAACGTCGCTCGACGTCTTGACAGGTTCGAACCGGATGCCGCGAGGAGGAGTTTCTTGAGGCCGCGGCTGAGCGTTGTAGTGCCGTTCTACAACGTGCAGGACTACATCGCCGCGTGCCTGGAGTCGATCGCGCTGCAGACCGTGCGGGACATCGAGGTCGTGCTCGTCGACGACGGTTCGCGGGACGACAGCGCGATCGCGGCGAAGGCGTTCTGCGACCGCGACCCGCGGTTCCGGATCGTGGCCCAGGAGAACCAGGGCCTGGGCCCGGCGCGCAACACCGGCGTCCGGCACAGCGACGCCGAGTACATCACCTTCGTGGACAGCGACGACCTGGTCACCCGGCACGCGTTCGAGCTGATGCTCCGGACCCTCGACGAGACCGGGTCGTCGTTCGCCGGCGGCGACGCCCGGCGGTTCAACAACAGCTCCGGTGTGCGCGAGTCGTGGGTGCACCGGGTCCCGTTCGAGAAGACCCGCAAGGCGACGCACATCTCGGAGTTCCCGCAGCTGGCCCTGGACCGGATGGTGTGGAACAAGGTGTACCGCCGGTCGTTCTGGGACCGGTTCGGGTACGAGTTCCCTGCGATCCGGTACGAGGACTACCCGGTGACGCTCAAGGCGCACCTGGACGCGGTGACCGTCGACTGCCTGTCCGCGCCGGTCTACTACTGGCGCGAGCGGGAGTCCGGCGACTCGATCACGCAGCAGCGCTTCAAGTACACGAACCTGCTGGACCGGGTGGTCTCCGCCGAGATGGTGCTGCGGCTGCTGGACGGCGTCGATCCCGGGCTGCGGCACATCGTGCACGAGCACTTCGCCGGCGTCGACCTGGTCGCGCTCACCCAGGCGTTCGCCACGGTGCCGCATGAGGACGAGCAGTTGCTGGTCGCGCTCGGGCAGCGGTTCTGCGCGAAGCTGGACCCGGCCGTCCTCGGCAAGCTCCCGTCGTACGACCGGATCCAGGTCGAGGCGGTGCGCTCCGGCGACGCCCCGCTGCTGCGCCGGCTCGCCCAGTTCCGGGTCGACAGCGGCCTGCACGGCGGCGCGCGGGCCCGCCGCCGGCCGGACCGGCCGTGGCGGTGGGAGCACTGCTACCCCGGACTCACCGACCGTCCCCGCCCGGTGCCGCGCGGGCTGTACGCGATGCCCGCCGAGAACCTGCGGCTGCAGACCGCGGTCTCCGAGGTGCGCTGGACCGACGCCGGCCTGCGGGTCACCGGCCGGGCCGACATCCGGCACATCAGCACCGGCTCGCTGTCCCGGCTCCGCGTCAGCCTGGTCGGCGACGACAAGCGGATCCCCCTCGACGTACGACGCTTCCCGACGCGGGACTCCCACGGTGACACGACCCTGGCCGGGTTCGAGGTGCTCGTCGACCGCGGCACGCTGCGCACGCTGGAGCAGCGCAAGCGGCCGGCGTACCTGCAGGCGTCGCTGACCAGCGGCGTCGTGCACCGCACCGGCGTCGTCGGCGGCCTGCAGTCCGGCAGCCCGCTGTGGTCGCACGGCGCGTGGGTGGGCGACACGTCGTGGCTGCAGCCGTCGCGCGGCGGCGACGGCAGGCTCGCCCTCAAGCGGTACGACGACCCGTGCCGGCTGGAGTCCGCGCGGGCCGACGGGGACGCGATCGTCGTGTCCGGCGCGATCCCCGGCCAGCTCACCGTCGCGTCGCTGGACCTCGCCCGGTCCGGCGGCGGCGGAGCCACTGTCACGGTGCCGCTCTCGCTGCGCGAGGACGGTC
>DASXRB010000439.1:0-2184 GCA_036506875.1 Kribbellaceae bacterium
GGTTCGAGGTCGCGGGACCACAGCACCGTGCCGTGCAGGTCGCGCAGCGACGCGGTGAAGACGCGGGTGCCAGGATCGATGGAGACGTGGCCGAAGAACTGGTTGCCGCCGCTCGGAGGCTGGTTCGGGAAGTCGGCGGCCTTGACGAAGACCGCCTCCGGGCCGAACGTCGGGTCCAGCGTGTTCGGACCGAACGTGCCGGCGTTGACCGGCCCCGCGACCAGCTCCCAGAACGGGTCGAAGTCGGTGTACGACGCCCGCGCGGGGTCATAGTGGTGCGCCGCGCAGTAGTGGACGTCGGCCGTCAGCCACACCGTGTCGCGCACCCCGCGTGCCTTGAACGCCGACAGCACACCGGCGAGCTCGTTCTCCCGGCCGCCCGGCGCGCCCGGCCGGCCGTTCGCGACCGCCTCGATCAGCGTGCCGTCCGGGACCAGCAGCCCGATCGGCATGTCGCTGGCGATCACCTTCCACGTCGCCCGGGACGCCCCGACCTCACGGACCAGCCAGTCGACCTGCTCGGCGCCCAGGATCGCGACCTGGCCCGCCGCGTCCGGAGCCGGGTTCGCGTCCCGGTAGGTGCGCATGTCCAGGCAGAACACGTCGAGCAGCGGCCCATAGCTCACCTTGCGGTAGACCCGCTGGGTGCCCTGCGAGGCCGAGACCGGCAGGTACTCGCCGAACGCCTGCCGGGCCCGTGCCGCCAGCACATCCACCCGGCGCTCGGTGTAGCGGGTGTCGGTGAGGATCTGGCCCGGGTACCAGTTGTTGTGGGTCTCGTGGTCGTCCCACTGGCCGACGATCGGCACCTCGGCGTACATCGCCCGCACGTTGGCGTCCATCAGGTTGTACCGGTACCGGCCGCGGAACTCGTCCAGCGACTCCGCCACCTTCGACACCTCGGGGGTCACGACGTTGCGCCACACGGTGCCGTCGGCGAGCTTCACCTCGGCCTGGATCGGGCCGTCGGCGTAGATGTTGTCGCCGGAGTGCAGGAAGAAGTCCGGGCCGGTCGCGTGCATCGCCCGGTACGCCACCATCCCGCCGACGTCCGGGTTGATCCCCCACCCCTGCCCGGCGGTGTCACCGGTCCACACGAACGTCACCGGCCGGCGCGCCAGCAGTCCCGGCGTGCGGAAGAAGCCGGTCGCGGTCTCACCGACCCCGCCGTCGGTCTCGAACCCGATCCGGTAGTCGTAGCGCTGGCCCGGCCGCAGGCCGTTCAAGGGCAGCTGCGCGGTGAAGTCGGCGTCCGCGCCGGTCACCGCGCCGCGCAGCCGGACGGCACGATCGAACCGCCCGTCCGTGGTCAGCTCGACGACCATCCGGCCCGGCTGGTCGGTGCGAGACCACAGCACCGCCGAGGTCGGGGTGACGTCACCGCTGGCGATCCCGGAGGGCAGCGTCGCGGCGTCACGTCGTACCAGGGAAGGAGCGGCGGCCGCGAGGGACGGCGCGGCGAAGGCGGCACCGGTCGCGGCGGCGCCGGTGAGGAAGTGGCGGCGGCTCAGGCTCATGCGGCCAAACCTGCCCAGCCCCGGTGAAGCCCGCGTGACGACCGCCCGAACGCCCCGCCAACTCACCCCGCGCGGCCGTGAGCTGGCGGGGCGTGCTCAGCCCGCTACGAGCTGCCCGACATCTCGGGCAGGCCGCAGCCGGGCGAAGAAGTCGTTCGGGAGGGAGAGGCGGAAGACCTTGGCCCAGGCGGAGGCGACCTGCTTGACCAGCGGGCCGGAGGTGTACGTCAGGCCGTAGCGCTCGAACAGCTCGCGAACCTTCGGCGCGATCTCGGCGTACCGGTTGCTCGGCAGATCGGGGAACAGGTGGTGCTCGATCTGGAAGGACAGGTTGCCGGTCATCACGTGCATGAGCCGGGAGCCGGAGATGTTGGCCGAGCCGAGCATCTGCCGCAGGTACCACTCGCCACGGGTCTCGCCCTCGATCGAGGTCTTCGAGAACGTCTCGACCCCGTTCGGGAAGTGCCCGCACATGATGACCGAGTGCGACCAGAGGTTGCGGACCAGGTTCGCGACGGCGTTCGCTGCCAGCGTGTGCAGCACCGACGGACCGGACAGCAGCGGGTGCACGACGTAGTCCTTGGTCGCCTGCTTGCGGATCTTGCGCAGCGTCAGCTTCGCCTTGCGGCGGAAGTCGGCCTTGTCCTCGGCCTTCTTCGGGCTGCCG
>DASXRB010000440.1:0-5644 GCA_036506875.1 Kribbellaceae bacterium
CGGCGGGAACGCCGGTACGACGCTGGGCGCGCATCACCCGCACCTGGTGCCGTTGGCCGGCCGGGTGCTGGCCGAGACGACCGCGGCGACGCTTGCCGGGCACGACGTGGTGTTCCTCGCGTTGCCGCACGGGCAGTCCGCCGCACTCGCGGCGCAGCTCGGCGACGACACCGTGGTGATCGACTGCGGCGCCGACTTCCGGCTCACCGACCCGGTCGCGTGGCAGGAGTTCTACGGCGGCGAGCACGCCGGCGCCTGGCCGTACGGGCTGCCCGAGCTGCCCGGCCGGCGGGACAAGCTCGCCGGCGCGCACCGGGTCGCGGTCCCCGGTTGCTACCCGACGGTTTCGACCCTCGCCCTGCTTCCCGCCGTACAGGCGGGTCTCGTCGACGCGAGCCAGCTGGTCGTCGTCGCGGTCAGCGGCACCTCCGGCGCCGGCAGGGCCCCGAAACCGCATCTGCTCGGCGCCGAGGTGATGGGCTCGGCCACCGCGTACGGCGTCGGCGGCGTGCACCGGCACACCCCCGAGATCGAGCAGAACCTCGGCACCGTCACCGGCGACGCCGTCTCGGTGTCGTTCACCCCGGTGCTCGCCCCGATGGCACGAGGAATCCTTGCCACCTGTAGCGGCGTGGGATCGGAGGCCCTGCTGTCGGGGTCCCTCGGGCCGGCCGCCGCCACGCTCCGGTCGGCGTACGAGGACTTCTGCGGGCCGGAGCCGTTCGTGCATCTGCTGCCCGAGGGGCAGTGGCCGCAGACCCAGGCGGTGCTCGGCGCGAACACCGTCCAGCTCCAGGTCGCCCTCGACGCCCGGACCGGCCGGGTCGTGGTGGTCGCCGCGATGGACAACCTCACCAAGGGCACCGCCGGCGGTGCCGTGCAGTGCATGAACCTCGCTCTCGGTCTCGACGAGACCACAGCCCTTCCCCTGATCGGAGTCGCCCCGTGACCACCGTGTCCGCCGTACCCGGCCCGCCGACCGTCGCACCGGACCGCCGGGCCGGCGTGACCGCGCCGGCCGGGTTCCGCGCGGCCGGCATCGCGGCGGGCATCAAGCCGTCCGGCGCCCCGGACCTGACGGTCGTCGTCAACGACGGCCCGTCGGACGCCGCGGCCGGCGTCTTCACCAGCAACAAGGTGAAGGCCGCGCCGGTGCTGTGGTCGCAGCAGGTGCTGACCGCCGGCAAGGTCAAGGCGGTCGTGCTGAACTCCGGCGGCGCGAACGCGTGCACCGGCCCGGAAGGCTTCCAGGACACCCACGCCACCGCGGAGAAGCTGGCCGGGGTGCTCGGCGTCGGCGCGGCCGAGGTCGCGGTCTGCTCGACCGGCCTGATCGGCGAGCGGCTCCCGATGGACGCGCTGCTCCCCGGTGTCGAACAGGCCGTCGCCGCACTGGCGTCGGACGATGCGGCGGCGCTGGCCGCGGCGACCGCGGTGATGACGACGGACAACGTCCCGAAGCAGGCCGCGCTCGCACATCCCGGCGGCTGGACGATCGGCGGGTTCGCCAAGGGCGCCGGGATGTGCGCGCCGAACATGGCGACGATGCTGTCGGTCATCACCACCGACGCGGCGCTCGACCAGGTGCAGCTGGACCACGCGCTGCGGGTCGCGGTCGGTACGACGTTCAACCGGCTGGACGTGGACGGCGGTACGTCGACCAACGACACCGTGCTGCTGCTCAGCTCGGGGGCGTCCGGCGTACAGGTCCCGCCCGAGGAGTTCACCGCGGCGCTCACCGCGCTCGCCGCCGACCTGGTCGCCCAGCTCCAGGCCGACGCCGAGGGTGTCACCAAGCACGTGACGATCACCGTCGACGGCGCGGCCACCGAGGCCGAGGCGCTCGCGGCGGCCAAGGTCGTTGCCCAGGACAACCTCTGCAAGACCGCGTTCTTCGCCTCCGACCCGAACTGGGGCCGGATCGCGATGGCGGTCGGCAACGCGCCCACCGCGTTCGACCCGCAGCTGCTCGACATCACCCTCAACGGTGTCACGGTCTGCCGCGCGGGCGGCAAGGGCGCGGAGCGGACCGAGGCCGACCTGTCCGGCAGGGACATCGACGTGGTGATCGACCTGCACGCCGGCGACGCGTCGGCGACCGTGCTGACCACCGACCTGTCACACGCGTACGTCGAAGAGAACAGCGCGTACTCCTCATGAGTCAGCACAGGGCGATCGAGAAGGCGGCCGTGCTGGCCGAGGCGCTGCCGTGGATGAAGGACTTCCACGGCAAGACGCTCGTGGTGAAGTACGGCGGGAACGCCATGGTGGACGACGAGCTGCGCAAGGCGTTCGCGAGCGACATCGTGTTCCTGCGGCTGTGCGGGGTACGGGTCGTGGTGGTGCACGGGGGTGGGCCGCAGATCAGCGACATGCTCGGCCGGCTCGGCATCGACACCGAGTTCCGCGGCGGCCTGCGGGTCACCACACCGGAGGCGATGGACGTGGTCCGGATGGTGCTGGTCGGCAAGGTCGGCCGGGAGCTGGTCGGGCTGCTGAACGCGCACGGTCCCTACGCCGTGGGCCTGTCCGGTGAGGACGCCGGGCTGTTCACCGCCGAACGGCGCGGCACCCTGATCGACGGTGAGCACGTCGACCTCGGCCTGGTCGGCGACGTCGTCGACGTCCGGCCGGAGGCGGTGCTGGACCTGATCGACGCCGGCCGGATCCCGGTGGTGTCGACGGTGGCGCCGGACGAGGACGGCCAGGTGCACAACGTGAACGCCGACAGCGCTGCCGCCGCACTCGCCTCCGCGCTCGGCGCGACCAAGCTGGTGGTGCTCACCGACGTGGCCGGCCTGTACCGGCAGTGGCCTGATCATGGGGGGCCGGACAGCGACGAGATCATCACCCAGATCACCACCGACGAGCTGTCCGGACTGCTGCCGTCACTGGCGTCCGGCATGCTGCCGAAGATGGAGGCGTGCCTGCGCGCGGTGAAGTCCGGCGTGTCCCGCGCCACCGTCATCGACGGCCGGGTCCCGCACTCGTTGCTGCTGGAGGTCTTCACCGACGCCGGCATCGGAACCCAGGTGGTGCCCTCATGACCGACGTCCTGCCCGACCTCGTCGCCCTGGACAACGGTGCGGCGCTGAGCGAGCGGTACTCCGCTGCGCTGATGAACACCTTCGGGTCGCCGAAACGCGTCCTGGTGCGCGGCGAGGGCTGCTACCTGTGGGACGCCGACGGCCGCAAGTACCTCGACCTGCTCGGCGGTCTCGCGGTCAACTCCCTCGGCCACGCGCACCCGTTCCTGACGGCGGCCGTGACCAGCCAGCTGGCGACTCTCGGGCACATCTCGAACTTCTTCGCCAGCCCGCCACAGATCGCCCTCGCCGAGCGCCTCCTCGACCTGCTCGGCGCCACCGGCAGTGCTGGTGTCACGGGGCGTGTGTTCTTCACCAACTCCGGTACCGAGGCGAACGAGGCCGCGTTCAAGGTCACCCGGCGGACCGGGCGGACCAAGATCGTGTCAACGATCGGCGCCTTCCACGGCCGGTCGATGGGCTCGCTCGCGGTGACCTGGAAGCCGGCGTACCGGGAGGCGTTCGCGCCGCTGCCCGGTGACGTCACGTTCGTCGAGTACGGCGACCCGGCAGCGCTGGCCGCCGCCGTCGACGACGCCACCGCGGCCGTGGTGATCGAACCGGTCCAGGGCGAGAACGGTGTCGTCGTACCGCCGGCCGGCTACCTGGCCGCGGCCCGGCAGATCACCGCCGCCCACGGCGCGCTGCTGTGGCTGGACGAGATCCAGACCGGCATCGGCCGCACCGGCGACTGGTTCGCGCACACCGCCGACGGCATCACGCCGGACATCGTCACCGTGGCCAAGGGGCTCGGCGGCGGCTTCCCGGTCGGCGCCTGCATCGGCCTCGGTGCCGCCGCGGACCTGCTCGGTCCGGGGAGCCACGGTACGACGTTCGGCGGCAACCCGGTCGCGGCCGTCGCCGGCCTCGCCGTACTGACCGTCATCGAGCGCGACGGCCTGCTCGGCAACGTCGTTGCGGTCGGCAACCACCTGCGCGAGGGCATTCTCGCGCTGCGGCACCCGCTGGTGTCCGGGGTGCGGGGTCGGGGGCTGCTGCTGGCCATCACCCTGAACGCGCCGGTGTCCCAGCAGGTCGCCGACGCGGCGCTGGATGCCGGGTTCATCGTGAACAACGTGCAGCCCGACGCGCTCCGGCTGGCGCCGCCGTACGTGCTCACCAAGGCCGACGCGGACACCTTCCTCGCCGCGCTGCCCGGCTTGCTCGACGCCGCCGCCGGGGGTACGTCGTACGAGAAGGAGGCAACGGCATGACCAGGCACTTCCTGCGGGACGACGATCTGAGCGCGGCGGAGCAGGACGAGGTCCTGACCCTCGCCCAGGAGCTGACCGCGGACCGGTTCGCGCGCAAACCGCTGGCCGGACCGCGGACCGTCGCGGTGGTCTTCGATAAGACGTCGACCCGGACCCGGGTGTCGTTCGCGGTCGGGATCGCCGACCTCGGCGGCGTACCGCTGGTCATCGACGCGCAGACCTCGCAGCTCGGCCGTGGGGAGCCGATCGCGGACACCGCCCGGGTGCTGACCCGGCAGTGCGCGGCGATCGTGTGGCGGACCGGCGGGCAGTCCCGCATCGAGGAGATGGCCGCCGCCGCGACGGTGCCGGTCGTGAACGCGCTGACCGACGAGTTCCACCCGTGCCAGATCCTCGCCGACCTGCTCACCGTGCGGCAGCACAAGGGCGGCACCGCGGGGCTGAAGCTGGTCTACCTCGGCGACGGCGCGAACAACATGGCGCACTCGTACCTGCTCGGCTGCGCGACGGCCGGGATGCACGTGGTGGTCGCGTCCCCGTCGTCGTACCAGCCGGACCAGCAGGTCTTCGCCGACGCGCAGCGGATCGCGGTCGCGACCGGCGGTTCGGCGACCTGGACCGACGACCCGGTCGCCGCCGTCGACGGCGCGGACGTGCTGGCCACCGACACCTGGGTCTCGATGGGGCAGGAGGCGGAGGCGGCCGAGCGGGAGAGGCCGTTCGTGCCGTTCGCGGTCACCGAGCAGCTGCTCGCGAAGGCGAAGCCGGACGCGGTCGTGCTGCACTGCCTGCCGGCGTACCGGGGCAAGGAGATCGAGGCGGCGGTCATCGACGGGCCGCAGTCGGCGGTCTGGGACGAGGCCGAGAACCGGCTGCACGCCCAGAAGGCGCTGCTGTGCTGGCTGCTGGAGCACGAGGAGGACGGGTCGTGACCGTCGTCGTACCGACCACGAAGACCGCGCGGCAGCAGAAGATCATCGAGCTGCTCGGGCGGCAGCCGGTGCGGTCGCAGACCGAGCTCGCCGACCTGCTCGCCGAGGCGGGGCTGGCCGTCGGGCAGGCGACGCTGTCGCGGGACCTGGTCGAGATCGGCGCGGTGAAGGTGCGCGACTCCGCCGGGCACCTGATGTACGCCGTACCGGGTGAGGGCGGCGACCGCACTCCGCGCGCGGGGGAGGCCGCCGCGTTCGAGGCGCGGCTGGCCCGGGTCGCCGCCGAGCTGCTGGTGTCCGCCGAGGGCAGCGCCAACCTGGTGATCCTGCGCACCCCGCCGGGCGCGGCGCAGTACCTCGCGTCCGCCATCGACCACGCGGCACTGGACGACGTGCTCGGCACCATCGCCGG
>DASXRB010000441.1:0-6709 GCA_036506875.1 Kribbellaceae bacterium
CGACTGGCCCTTCTTGATCTTGCTCGGCGTCAGCTTGAGCACCGCGTGCGGCGGCACGTCGGCAAGGATCGTCACCGGGGTCGTCGTACGCGTACTCAGGCCGGCGGTGTCGCGCACGGTGACGGCCGCCGTGTAGTTTCCGGCCACCGTGTAGTTACAGGAAGCGGTCGGCGACGGTTGCCACCCGGTGGTCTGCCCGTCGCCGCACTCGAATGCGTACGCGGCGATGCCGGTGGCGTCGGCATCGGTCGACCCGGACGCGTCCAGGCTCACCACCTGCGGCACGTACGCCTGGCCCGGGGTCGCGCTGAGCGCGGCGACCGGCGGGTTGTCCGCGGTGACGGTGACGGTTCCGGACCAGCTGTCGGTCAGCCCAGTCGCGTCGGTCACCGTGACCGTCACGGTGAAGGTCCCGCCCGTGGTGTACGTGCACGTCCCGGTGCCGGCCGAGAACCCGGTGCCGTTGCCGCAGGCAACGTCGTACCCGGTGATCGGGGCGCCGAGCCCGACGCTCGCGGTGGCGTCGACACCGACGTTCAGTGGCGTGAGCCCGCTGGTCGGGCTGAGCGTCGCCGAGGCCGCCGGGCCGACGTACTCGTAGGCGCCCAGATCGCCGTACGACGGGCTACCGGCGCCGGTGTTGGTCATGGTCGGGTCGTCCACGGGTGCCTTGCCGTCGCGGTCCGCCGCGGCCCAGGCGGCCGGGGTCGCGTCGCCGGTGTCGATCGCCGGCGAGACCGAGGTCAGGTGCAGGTTGCGCCCGGCCAGGTCGACGTACCGCGGGTTCGCGGCCTTGCCGTTCGGCTCCTGTCCGCTGGCGGCCTGGAACGTGGCGAGCGTCGTGTACGGCTGCGAGGACCACTCGAACAGCGGACCGCCCGAGGTCTGGAAGACCAGGTCGCGGTCCAGCGTCGTACCGGGCTCGGACGACTCGTCGACACGGATCTCGCCGATCGTCCGGGTGCTACCGACGGCGTTGTCGGTGGTCACGTTGTTGCGCGAGGTCGCGCCGCTCGAGCTGCCTTCGAAGTTGATCCCGGCGGTCTCGTTGCGGACGACGGTGTTGTTCAGCACCACCGAGCCCGGCGCGCTCGAGTTGTCGATCCCGTGGTCGCCGTTGTCGTAGAGCACGTTGCGCCGCATCACGGTCCCGGTCGCGCCGGTGTAGGCCTCGATCCCGCTGTCGTCGTTGCCGTACGACGTGCTGTCCTCGACGACCGTGCCGGCCGACGACGAGCTGACGTCGATGCCGGCGGCGATCCGCTGGCCCGGTTGCAGGTTCGCGTACGACGTCACGCCGGACACCAGCACCCGGGTGCTGGTCTGCACGGAGACGCCGTGCAGCTGGTTGTGGTGCGTGCTCGACGCCTGCAGCGTGCTGTCGGTGTTGTTGAACAGCCGGATCGCGATCGACAGGTTGTCGTGGGACTGGATCCCGCTCAGCATCGCGTGGTCGGAGGCGTCCGCGGTGACGCCGTAGGTGCCGGCCTGCGAGACGGCCAGGCCGTCCAGCGACACCCGGTGTGTCATGTCCAGATAGGCCCCGGCGAGGTTCGTCTGCGCGACGGTGAAGCCGGACACGTTCCAGTCGCCGACGCTGCGCAGCAGCAGGCCGAAGTTGCGTGCCCCGGCCGCCACGGTGTGGCCGACCGCCGGGTTGCCGCCGCCGGTGTCGACGTACAGCAGGCTCGCCGCGCTGTCGTAGAACCAGCTGTTCGGGGTGGTCGTCGTCGCGCTGGTTGCCTTCGGCAACGGCTGTCCGTCGAGCCAGACCTGGGTCGGCGCCGCGGTGGGGGAGTAGGCGTGCTGCCACGCGGTGGTCGCGGTGGCGGTCCAGCCGGCGGCGTCGGAGACGTCGTTCGAGCCGAGGATGACCGCGCTCGCAGAGCTCGCCCGCAGCGTGATCGGCGCGCCGGCCTCACCGGTGTTCGTGGGCTGTACCTGCTCGCGGTACTGGCCCGGCCCGACGATCGCGGTGTCACCGGCGAGCAGCTTCTTGGCCGCCGCGGTGATGGTGCAGAACGGCGTGGCCTGGCTGCCCGGCCCGCTGTCGGAGCAGGACGCGCTGGTCTGCTCGACGTAGTAGGTCTGCAGCGGCCGGGAGCTCACGACCACCTGCGAGGACGCGGTGTCGACCATCCCGTTCTCGTCCCGCACGGTCACGGTCACCGGGAAGGTGCCGGTCGTGCCGTACGCGTGGGTGGCCGTCGCGCCCGCCTGCGGGCCGACCACCGTGCCGTCGCCGAAGTCGAAGGTGTACGACGTGATCGGGTGCACGTCGGCGTCGTTCGAGCCGGTCGCGTCGGCCGTCACCGTCGCGGACGGCGGTACCGCGATCGCCGGCGGGTCCACCAGCAGCGCGGCGTGCGGCGCGTAGTCGTCGGCGCCGTTCACCGGCTGCGACTCCAGCGCGCCGCGGTCGGCGTACGACGGGCTGCCCGCGCCGGTGTCCGGCACGATCGGGTCGTCGGCCGGGGTCGCGCCGGTCGCGTCGGCGGCCGCGAACCCGGAAGCGCCCGCGTCGGCGGAGTCCACCGCGGCCGACCCGGCGCCGAGCCGGAAGTCACCCGTGCCGGGGGCGGCGAAGTCGGGGTCGATACCGAGCCCGTGGCTCTCCTGCCCGCTCGCCGCGGCGTAGGCCGACAGCTTCTTGTAGACGGTCCCGTTGACCTTCACCGCCGGGGTCAGGTCGTGGTTGTACGCCACGTCGTAGTCGGCGGTGAACCCGCTCACCGAGCCGGGGTCGACGTACAGGTCGTACTCGTTGGTGCTCGAGCCGTTGTCGACCAGCAGGTTGTTCGCCAGCGTCGCGCCGGTGGACGTGCCCTCGACCGAGATCCCGTCGCGCCGGTTCCCGTACGACGTGTTGCCGACGTACCGCACGGTCGTGGAGTTCAGCGTGTCGAACCCGTGGTCGCCGTTTCCGTAGGAGATGTTGCGCACGACCAGCGCGCGGTGCGAGCTCGCGTACACCTGGATGCCGGTGTCCTGGTTGCCGTAGCTGACGTTGCGGCTGACCGTGTTGTCCGGCGAGCTGGTGTTCACGTCGATGCCGGCCGCGGTCACGGTCGGGCTGACCGACGTGTTGGCGTACGTCGTGTTGCCGTCCAGCACGTTGCCGGCCGACGTGGACAGGCCGATGCCGTGCAGGCCGTTGTGGTGGCTGGTGCTGCCGGTGACGGTGACACCGGACGAGGCGGCGAGCCGGATTCCGGTGGACAGCGAGCCGCTGACCGTCGCGCCGCGCACCGTGATGCCGCTGCTCGGGCAGGTGTCGACCAGGATGCCGTTGCTGGCGTGCTCCGACGCCGCGACGCCGTCGACCAGGACGGCCGTGGACGACAGCAGCCGGACGCCGGCGAAGTTGGCCCGCCGGGTCTCCAGGCCGCTGATCACCACGTCGTGCCGGCTGGCCACGTTGACGCCGAACGACTGCGCGCCGGCCTCGATCTCGTGCCCGTCACCGGGGTTCGCGCCGCCGATGTCGACGTACAGGACCTTGGCGGTCGTGTCGAAGAAGTAGCTGCCCGATGTGGTGGTGGTCGCCGACGTGGCGGCGGCCAGCCGGGTGCCGTCGAGGAAGACCTGCCGCGGGTTCGACGGCGGAGCGTACGGCGTGCTCCACGCGTTCGTCCCGGTCGCGGTCCACAGCGCCGCGCCGCCGAGCGCGCGGGTGCCGAGGATGACGACGCCGGGCGCGTCGCCGGTCAGCGTGATCGGGTCGGCAGTGGTGCCCGAGCCCGCCATCGTGACCTGCTCGCGATAGGTGCCGGGCGCGACGTGCACGGTGTCGCCGGGGCTGATCGCCTTCGCGACCCCGGCCGAGATCGTGCAGAACGGGAGGGTCTGGCTGCCGGTCCCGCTGTTGCTGCACAGTGGGTTGCCGTTGTCGACCCAGTACGACGTCCCCGCCGCGGAGGCCGAGGTGCCGGTGAGCACCAGGAAGGTCGGTACCGCGAGGACCGAGGCCGCGCCGATCGCCGTACGCCGGACGAGTTTCTTCACGTTCTCTGCTCCCTCTAGTGGAGGACCGCGACCGGTCGCATACGGGCGACCGGCTTGACCAGCTGGTTGCGGACCAGGACGTCGAGGGCCGCGTCGACCCCTCGGTCATCGAAATGGGGCGCGTCGGTCGGCGCGCCGTCGTCGTACCGGTAGCGGCGGGTCGAGCGACCCTGCGGGTCGTCGGCCGAGATGCCGCGCTCGACCAGGTCCGAGACGACCGTCCCGGCGCCGTGGCAGGCCGAGTACAGGCTGGTCGCGGCGCTGTCACCGGCGACCGCGAGATAGCTCGACGTCCGGTGCGTGCCGGGCAGCAGGACCGCCTGGCCGGTCTCGGCGAACGTCGTACCTGGGGTCATCAGCTCGGCCGGGAACGCGCGGCACGCGTTGTGCCGGTGCACCACCGCGGTGCCGTCGCCGACCGGCTCCTCGTAGATCGAGTTGTGCGGCGAGTCGACCACCAGCCGGCCCATCGCGCCGCCGAACGAGTCCGCCGCGATCCGCCGCAGCGAGGCGTAGGTGGCGACCCGGAACGCGAAGCCGTAGTTCATCGCCGCCGCGGTCGCCAGCATCAGCCGGCGGCCTTCGTCGCTGTCCAGCGGCAGCGGCGTGAGGCCGTCGGTGAAGTACAGGCTGAGCCGCCGCCTGAGCTGCGCGAACGACCGCGCCGAGCGCAGGTGGAACCACGGCTTCAGTGCCGCGTTCACCGCCCTGATCTGCCGCGGGTAGTCCTTGCGGCGGAAGAACAGCCGGCCGATCTCACCGGTGAAGACCCCGCCGCCGCCGTGGTACTGGATGGTCAGCTGGCCCTCGCGGACGCCGAGCTTCGCCGCCGTCTCGGGGTCGAAGACCTCCTCGACGCGCTGCAGCTCGACGAAGTGGTTCGACGGGCCGATGGTGCCGAACCGGAACCGGGCCAGCTGCAGCGCGACGCCCGGGAGCTCCTTCAGCAGCCGGTCGGCGCCGCCGTAGCGGTCCAGGTCGAGCCGGCCGCCCTCCTCGATCCGCTCCAGGTCCTCCTCGGGCGCGTCCCACCGCTCGACGCCGAACGCGGCGCCGTCGGCGACGCAGCGCCGGGCCTCTTTCAGGGTGAGGTCGCGGCGGCCCTTCGTCGGGTACGGGTACCGCTCGCGGACCGCGCGCATGAAGGTGTCGACGGCCTTGTCGTGCGGGACCTCGGAGTCCACCGCGATCAGGGCCATCCCGCAGTTCACCGACGAGCTGGTCAGCTCCGAGCGGATCGTGCCTGTGGTCGCGACGGCGACACTCGACGGCAGCTCCATCTTCGACTTGTGGTGGAAGTCCGGCAGCACCACCGGGGGAGCGGCCAGGTCCGCGCCCTCGACCCGCCGGCCGAGCGCCGCGATGGTGTCCGGGTCGGCCGGCAGCAGGCCGGCGTCGTCGAACACGGTCGGAGCGACCTCGGAACCGCCGAAGACGCGGACGTCGATGTCAGTCATCTGAACCTCTTCGCTCTGTCGTCGGATCAGTAGTCGTCGGGGTAGGGCGTGTTCGCGGCGGCGCTGACCAGGCCGGGGGTGGGCGCGTACTCGGGGACCAGCCGGCGCAGGTGCGCGAACACCTCGTCCGGCCGGTTGTGCGAGGCCGCGTCGTACAGGTCCTGGAGCCGGGCGCGGAAACCGGGCCGCGGCGCACCCGCCCGGACCATCGAGATCCGCGGGTGGTCGGTCGGCAGCGACTCCTCGCCGGTGGCGAACAGCACCTCGGCGAGCTTCTCGCCGGGTCGCAGCCCGGTGAACCGGAACTGCGGGTCGCGCACGTTGAGCGACTCGGCGAAGTTGCGGACCAGGTCGACGATCTTGACCGGCTCGCCCATGTCCAGCACGTACGTCGCGGTGCAGTCGGCCATCCGGGCGGCCTCCAGGACCAGCCCGACGGCCTCCTCGATGGTCATGAAGAACCGGGTGACCTCGGGGTGCGTGACGGTGATCGGCGCGCCCGCGGCGAGCTGCTCGCGGACCACGTGCAGCAGCGAGCCGCGGCTGCCGAGCACGTTGCCGAAGCGGACCGCGCACAGCACCGTCGAGGACGACTCGCGGCTGTCCTGGAGCAGCACCTCGGCCAGCCGTTTCGTCGCCCCGAGCACCGATGCGGGGTTCGCGGCCTTGTCGGTGGAGATCAGCACGAACTTCTCCACGTCGTACGCGATCGCGGCCTCGACCAGGTTCTCGGTGCCCTTGACGTTGGACTTCACGCCCTCGCACGGGTTCCGCTCGAGCACCGGCAGGTGCTTGAGCGCGGCGGCGTGGAACACCACCTCGGGACGGTGGTCGCGGAAGATTTGAAGGATCCGCTCGCGGTCGCGGATGTCGGCGACCACGGTGTTCTCGGAGTCCATCTCGGCCTCGCCCCAGATGTCGAGCTGCAGCCGGTGCAGGTTCGACTCGTCATGGTCGAGCATCAGCAGCGTCTCCGGCCCGAAGCCCGCGACCTGGCGGCACAGCTCGCTGCCGATCGAGCCGCCGGCGCCGGTCACCAGGACCCGCTTGCCGGCCACCGCCTCGGCCGCCTGCCGGCTCACCACGTGCAGCTCCGGCCGGCCGATCAGCGGCCCGACCCGCAGCGCCCGCATGTCGGTGCCGGCGATCTGGCGCTGCAGCGCGGCCAGGAACGGCGGCAGGTGCATCACCGTCACGCCGTGCGCCGCGGCCCGGCGGCCGATCGCCTGGACCTGCTCGATCGGCAT